>JBQDJW010000159.1:4012-6299 GCA_052086425.1 Pseudoclavibacter sp.
ATGAGGCTGACGGCGACCGGGTGGAGCGACCCGTCGAGCAGCTCCTCGCCGTCGATCGGCCGCCATGTCCCCACCAGTTCCGTGCGGGCGGGGAGCATCCCGGCGAAGCTCCCGGGACCGCCCGCGCCTTCGTCCGCCTCGGCAAACGTCGGCCAACAGCACACCACTTCGACAGTTCCCCGTTCGCCGATGCGAAGCGCCGTCCAGAATGGACCCGACGGGCCGAGGCCCGCCTCCTGAAGCCGCGCAAACAACGCGGCGAAGATCTGGTTCGCCTCCTCGGTCGAGGCTGCTTCGGTGTCGTCCACGGGCACGACGATGGCGTGTCCCACGAACGGTTGCGCCGGCATCCGTCGTTCGCTGACCGTCACGGGCACCGCGAGCGAGCGCACGACGGCCTCCGCGGCGCGAAAAGCGTGGTCCTCACGCTCACGTTGCTCGCGAACGCGTCGGCGATGGCTCTCGAGCGCGTGCTCGATCTCCCCGGATGCGACCGCCGCGGACACCGCGGGCAGCGGCACGCCGGCATCCCGCAGCGCGCGGATCACGACGCCCGCCCGCACCTGTGTCTCCCCGTAGCGACGGTACGCCGAACGGTCATCGACCTCGGCCGGAACCAGCACGCCCTTCTCGTCGTAGTGGTGGAGCGCTTTCACGCTCAACCCCGTCAGCCCTGCAAATTCACCGATTCCCAACATGTGTCAAGCATCCCGTCTCCCCTCACAGGAGGGTCAACTGGGCGCTCGCACCTGTCGGATCATGCCGCCGAAGACGACGCGCACCGTCTCGCTCCTCGGCCACCGCGTTCCGCGGGCGACGAGAGTCGTCGTGTGCGCCATGCTCTCGTGGGGCGCGCACAAGGCGGCGCTTCGCGGGACTGGCACCTCGCGTTTCGACACTCGCTAGTCCGGCTGCTCCGCCTCGTCGGGCAGCGCCTCGTCCTTCTCGACCCAGAGGCTGACGACGCTCCGCAACAGCGTCCCTTCCTTTTGCGCCTTCCTCACGCCCCAGCCTCCCTTCCGAGGTTCCCCGTTTCAGCCGGCACGCGCGGCCGTCGTACGCGCAGCCCCGGCACGCGCCGCCGCCGCACGCGACACGCCGGGATGCGCCGCCGCCGCACGCCCGGTGGGCAGTCGCGCCCAGAATGACTCGCCATTCCGGGCGCAAGTGACCACCCGCGGTCGCCAATGCCGCGTGTCCGGCGTGTCCGGCGTGTCGTACCGACCTCACCGCAACATCGCCTTTTCGCACCGCTCGATCGCAGCATCCAACCGTCGCAGAAGCCGCTCCGACGTCGGGCGGATGTCGCGCACGGTGACGCGGAGGATCGTCCAACCGACCTCGGCGAAGTCTTCAACCCGGGCGATGTCGTCTCGCATGCGCTGGGGATTCGCGTGATCGATGCCCTCGTACTCGATGCCAAGCTTCAGTTCTTCGTACCCGAGGTCAGGGCGGCGCCGTGTTCCATCGCTCATCACGACAACCGGATGCACGGTCGGTTCGGAGAATCCGCCCTCGACGATGACCTGGCGCAGTTCTGATTCCATCGGCGAGTCGACGCCCGCGCGCAGACGAGGAATGGCACGACGCAGAGCGGCTGTCCCGGGGGCGCGCTGCCAGCGTTGAGCAGTCTCGAGCAACTCGTCGATGGTCACGTGATCGCAGAGGCGCTCGGCGCGACGCGATTTCGTGATGAGGATGTCCCCAACCGTCACCAAACCTGGAAGATCGAGTTCCCGCGCGAGCAACGCCCACGTCGTCTGTGGATCGGTGACGCGAACACCTTCGAACATCATCGTGCGGAATCGGTCGGGAACAAGTCTGATGCCCCGGAACCCGGCGGCGCGCGGGCGCGACCCCGACCGCTCAGACACGACGATGATCGGTGTGTCGCGTCTCGTCAAGTGTCTCGGCAGCGGCAACTGCCACACTGCCGCGGCTGAGGATCCGCCGAGGGCCTGACCTGGCCGGAGTCGTGCGGCGCCCGCAAGGACGTGATCACGCCGATCGCGCAGTCGACCGAACGTCCGGACGCCCCGAAAAGGTCGATCGAGGTCGCCCGCGTTGAGGCGGCGTCGCGAGAGACCGGCAGCCACGCCTTCGCCAGCGGTGAAGGCGCGGCGGAGAAACTCCTCTGGAAGCGGTACACCCGAAGTCACGGGGACCACGGTTGCCGAGGTCCGGTGGTGTTCGCCGATCGACCAGGCCCGCTTGTGCATAACCGCGAGTCCACAGTGCCGCGACGACGCGCGGCAGGGCGTGCTCGGCCGCCACGTCGGGATGCAGC
>JBQDJW010000160.1:0-6263 GCA_052086425.1 Pseudoclavibacter sp.
GGAATCGCGCGATGAGGCTCGCGAGGCGGACGCGCGTGACGATGCGGATGCCGAGGCCGGCGGCGCCCCGGACGGCGAGGCGGGGAGCCATGGCTTCGTCGACATCGCCGACGTTCCTCGTGTCGTCACGGCGCCGATCGCAGCGGCGACCGCAGTGGCGCCGATCCCGGGGCTGCTGCCCGTCGCGAGCGACGACGTCGCGATCGACGACGACGCGCGTGACGACCTTGGCGTCGACGCAGGCGCGATCGCCGGTCGCTCGGATGACGTTGTCGATTCCGGGGGTGATGTGGGCGACAGCGACCAGGCGAACATCGGTGTCGGGGGACTCGCCACGGGTGAAGACGCCATCGACGTGACGGGCGTCGCAGTCGCCTCCGTCGATGCAGACGAAGGTGTCGACCTCGACGCGCTCGGAGGGGTCGAGGTCGGAGCAGAGGCGGTGCGGCCCGCGGCGCGCCACGGTGCGACGCGCGCGATCATGCCGGCGGGACTCGCGCATGCCCGCCGCAGGCGCGTGGCGTGGCTCTCGTCGGCTGCCGGAGTTGCCGCTCTGGCGCTCGCCGGGTCGGCGTGGATCATGACCCTCCCGCCTGTCGACGGCATGAATGAGCAGCCGGCGATCGGAATCACGGTGCCGGCCGAGCAACCCACCACGGGCGTGCCGCAGCCGGTCTCGGCGACGAGTGGCACCGGGCAATCGGGCGCCCCTCCTGCAGATGGCGCCACAGGGGGCGACCCGGCGGATCCCGGTGATCAGGGCTCCGGGGAAGAGGCTCCGGTCGAGCCCGACCCTGGCGCCGTCCCGGCGGATCAGGGCGGCGATCAGGATGCGGGCGCCAATGACGACGAGCCATGGAGCGGCGGGCCCGCCGACGAGACGGGCGAGGCGGACCCGTCGGGCGGCGCCGAAGTCGGGCCGGGCGCGAGCGGGGAACCCGGGCCGACGCCGAGTGGCACGCCGACCATCACGGAACCTGCAGTGACGGGCGAGCCGGACCCGACGACCGAACCACCCGAGTGCGAGATCGGCGAGCTCGTGCCGTCGTTGCCCATCGGCGGCATCACGGAGTGTCCCGAACCGTAACGAGGAGTCCGTGCGGGTCGTCGTGGTGGGCGACGCTCCGACACGCCCGAAGAATGCCAGCTGACCTGGCATTTTCAGCGAATAGCCAAGCATTCGTGACCGTGCCGTGACATTTCCGTGATCTCTCGTTACACTCGATTCCGGTGTCACGACACTCCGTCGAGGCGCCATCCACGGATCGCACGTACCCGCTCGATCGGTGGCAGTTCTTCACAAGCTTCGGAGCGGGGGCGCTGTGCGCAACGTGCCGGGAGTTCGAATGACCGAGAACGCAAACACCACCGCGCCGCTGACGCGTCGCGAGGCCCGCGCTATCGAGCGTCGCACTGGCCGTCGCGTCTCGACCGGTTCGGTCGCCGCGGTTTCGCTCGACCTGGGCAGCGCCCCGGTCGCGACCGCTACCCCGACGGTTCGTGACACCGCCGAGATCAAGCGCAACCCCGAGGGTGCGTTCGTGTCCGTCTTCCCGACCGAGGTCATCGGTCGCATCGCCGAGCCGATCGTCGACGACGTTCCGGCTCCCGCGCTCGAGGGCTCGGCCTTCGTTCGCCCCGTGAGCGTTCGCGCTGCGCGGCCCGCCACGCTCGTCGCCCGTTCGCGCCGCCGCACTGCGGCCGGCCTCGGTGTCGCCGCATCCGCCGCCGTGCTCGCCACTGCCGCCATCGCGGTTCCCGGCGGCCTCGGCGGAACCAGCCCCGTCGGTGCCGAGACTGCCGGTCAGGCGAGCCTCGTGACGGCCGGCGACGACGCAACGACCGCCGCGGCCGGTTCCAACACCGCCGAGGCGCCCGCCCCCGCTGCCGACTTGGTCGCCGCTCCCGACGAGGCCCCGAGCCTCGCGGAGTTCGAGGTCACCTCGTTCGACGCCGGTGAGGTCGAAGAGATCACCGAGACGCCCGAGCCCACCGAAGATGAGGCTGCCGGCACTGGTTCGACCGGTGGCGAGCAGGGCTCCGACGGCACTGGCGCCTCGAACTCGGGCGGATCATCGGCAGGTACCGAGTCCACCAGTGGCGGCAACTACGACACGTCGAGCATCGCGGGCATCGCCCAGTCGATGATGGGTGGCGGCTCGGGTTGGGCCTGCACCGACTTCACGGCGGCCGTCTACGCCCAGGCCGGGATCCAGCTGCCCGGCGGCGGCGTCTCGGCCCAGGCTGCGGGCGGCACGCAGACGAGCAACCCGCAGGTCGGCGACCTCGTCATCTTCTACTCGGGCCACGTCGGCATCTACGCCGGTGGCGGCATGATGTGGGACAACCCCGGTTACCCGAGCAGCTACGTCGGCTGGCAGAACGTTCACCGTTCGATGGATTCGATCGGCAGCGGCTACTACTTCGTGACGTACCGCTAGGGGCGATTCGACCGCGGTACATCCTCGACACGGCGGGGCGAGCATTCAATGCTCGCCCCGCCGTTCGACGTTCGTGACCATTTCGAGACCTCGTTGTGACAATTCCGTGATCTTGGAGTATGGTGTGAATGTCGATGCGCAGTATGCGCGTCGCACCCGCGGTCGGGCTGCACGTTCCCGTCACCCGATCGCGACAGATACCAACCTTCGGACGGGATGCGACACCCTCGTACGTGCATGGAGAAGCAATGACCGACATCACCACCGCCGCGCCGCCGCTCACGCGTCGACAGGCTCGCGAGATCGAACGCCGTACCGGCGAGCGCCCCGTCGCCACGCCCTTCTCGGCGGCTCCCGCGCCCGCGGCGCCCGTGGCACGGATCGCTCCCGCGGCGCCGGCCGTCTACGACACGGCGCGCATCGAGCCGAACGACAAGCTTGCACTCGTGTCGGTGCTTCCCACCGAGGTCATCGACCGCGTCGCTGAGCGGCCCGCTCCGGCTGCCGCTCCCGCACTCGTCGCCGACTCGGCGTTCGTCCGCAGCACGAGCGTTCGCGCTCCCCGTCCCGTCGCACTCGTGGCACGCGCTCGTCGCCGCACGACGGTGGGCTTCGGCGTTGCCGCGTCGGCCGCAGTCCTGGCGACCGCCGCCATCGCAGTCCCCGGCCTCGGTGTCGCCGAGGGCGACCAGAGCGCTTCGCAGGGGGCGCTCGTCACCGGCGACACGGTCGCCGAGGGCGACTCGGCTGCCGCGCAGGCCGCCGGTGCTCAGGCCGACACCGCGACCGTCCCCGCTCCAGCGGCGGATCTCGTCGCCGCGCCGGAAGAAGCCCCGCAGCTGTCGGACCTCTCCGTCACGAGTTTCGGCGCCGACGAGGTCGAGGAAGTGGCCGTCGAGACCGCGAGCACCGGCGACGACTCGGCCGCCTCCGGTGAGGCGGGCGCGACCACCAGCACGAACGGCGGCGGCGACCTGTCGGGTATCGGCGCGATCGCGCAGTCGATGATGGGCGGCGGGGCCGGCTGGCTCTGCACCGACTTCACGGCGGCCGTCTATGCCGAGGTCGGCATCGATCTGCCCGGCCTTCTCGTGTCTGGCCAGGCGGCCGGTGGAACGCAGACGAGCAACCCGCAGGTCGGCGACCTCGTCGTGTTCAACTCGGGTCACATCGGCATCTACGCCGGCGGCAACATGATGTGGGACAACCCCGGCTACGCGAGCCCGAACGTCGGCTGGCAGAACGTCCACCGGTCGATGGACGTAATCGGCAGTGGTTACTACTTCGTGACCTACCGCTAGGCAGGTCTCCGCGCGCATGCGCGCATCACTCTTCAGCGCCGCGGGCGCCCGATCACGGGCGTCCGCGGCGCTTTGGCGTTCCCGGCGGCGGCTGGTCACTGCTGTGAGTGCTGTGAATAACGTGACGATGTGACCTTGTCGAGATTTTTCCGTGATCAAAACGTGACATTAGGCAAGTGATCGGTTAGCGTTGTGTCATCGCCTCCGCGGTCCCGCGGGGCATGACCTCACCCCCACCGCCGAGTCGCACACGCCCGCCCCTCGCCGGAATCGCCGTTGCATCAACGGGCGGGAGCGCGTTCTCGCGCTGTGCCAGGAGATTTTGTATGACCGCCACTCAGGCCGCCCCGCCGCTGACTCGCCGTCAGGCGCGCGAGATCGAGCGCCGCACGGGCAAACGCCCCGTCGCCGTCTCACCGACGTTCATCTCGGCGCCGGCATCCGCGCCGATCGCCCCGTCGGCGGCACGCGACGAGGCCGCGCTCGCGAACGGCGTGCGCGACCGTATCCGCATCGCGACCGCCACGGCGCGTGAGCAGGTTCGCCGCGAGGCGACCGAGACCCGCGCGAACATCATCACGTTGCCAGTGGGCGACGCCGGAGTGACTGAACGCGACGACGACGCCCTCTCGACGACGGGCGAGCTCGCTCGCGGCAGCGTCGACGCCGAGATCGTCGACCTGCCGGCCGCGTTCGGCGGCGGCGTGGCAGCTCGCGGCGCGTCGATCAAGGCCGCGACTCCGAGGATCCTCGTGCGCCGCGAGCGCCGCCGTCGCGTGCTCATCGGCGCGGCCGCCGCCTCACTCGCCGGCGCGGCCGCCGTCGGTGCAGCCGTTCCAGGACTCTCGCTCGACTCGGCGATCGCCGGTGCGAGTCTCGTGAGCCCGGATTCTGTCGCGGACGACGCCGCCGACCAGCCCGACCAGGCAACCGCGTCGCCCGACGCGGGAGTGGCCGCGGCTGGCGGCGCGACCGGCGAGACGTCGACCGTGCCGTACGTCGAGGCACCCGCCGAGGCGCCGAACCTCGAGGACTACGACTACGCCGTCTACTCCGTCTCGGCGGAGGGCGTCGAGGGAGAAACGGCACCGCCGGTCGCCGCACCCACGTTCGAGCACCCCTACCCGACCGGCGCCATGAACGAGGGCTACGGCACCAGGGGCGGCGCGCACAACGGCATCGATATGGTCGGCGGCGGCTGCGGCGCGGACCTCGTCGCCGTGACGGGCGGCACCGTGACGTTCGCGGGTGAGCAGGGAAGCTACGGCAACCACGTCGAGCTCGACCTCGGCGACGGCACGACGATCTCGTACTCGCACATCCAGCCGGGCGGAATCCAGGTCGCCGTCGGACAGGAAGTCCAGGCTGGCGATATCGTCGGCCTCGTCGGAACGACCGGCCGCTCAACCGGCTGCCACCTGCACTTCGAGGTCAAGGTGGACGGCTCGTTCGTCGACCCGGTCGGCTGGCTCGCCGAACGCGGGATCACGGTCTAGAGCGCCACGAGCATCCGTCTTCATCACGAGGGGCGGCCGGAGCAATCCGGCCGCCCCTCGCGTCGTACACGGGTTGTCGAGCGGGTGAACGATCCATGACACGTGACGCCACTCAGCTCGACACGCCCGGGTTTGCCGTACCCTTGTCGCAGTCCGCAGAGAAACACAGGAGTGGTCATGCCAGGTATCGCGAGCATCCGCACCACGGTTGCGCGCGCCTGCACCGGGTTTGAACACCATTCGGCGGACGTCATAGCCGTGCGCGTCGCGACCACCTCAGGGTGCCGCCGCGTACAGCCTGTCACCGAAGGGTGCCGCCGATGAGGGCGGTGCCCTTTTTTCATCGCATCGACGCCGCCATCGGTGTCGTGCGACGCGAAACCTCAACCCGCGCCAGCCAGGCGCGACCGAAGGGAAACACATGCGAACGCTCGTACTGAACGCCGGCTACGAACCGCTCGGTGTCGTCTCGGATCGCAGAGCACTCGTGCTCGTCATGAATGGGAAGGCGAGCGTGCTCGATGCCGACGCCGACCACCCGGTCTGCGGCGTCGATGATTCGTGGGCGCGCCCGAGCGTCATCCTGCTTCGCAACTACATCCGCATCCCGATGTCGCGCACGGCGCCGGTGACGCGCCGCGGCGTGCTCCGACGCGACCGCTCGCGCTGCGGGTACTGCGGCGCGACCGCGGGAACCGTCGACCACATCCTGCCCCGCTCGCGCGGGGGCGTCGACTCGTGGGAGAACCTCGTCGCCTGCTGCCTCCGGTGCAACAACATCAAGGGCGACCGCACGCCGGGTGAGATGGGCTGGCGGCTGCGCTGGAAGCCGCAGGCGCCTCGCGACGGAGGATGGACGGTTCGCGGAGTCGAGCGCGAGCAGCCCCAGTGGGCGGCCTACCTCGAGGGCACGATCGCGGCCTAACCGCGGGGCCGCGCGCCTCCGGTTACCGCGCCAGCGCCGAGGCCGCGGCGACGAAGCCCGCGAGGCGCGCCGCCAGTTCGCGTTCGAACGCCGGCCGAGC
>JBQDJW010000161.1:0-6237 GCA_052086425.1 Pseudoclavibacter sp.
GACCAGCGGATTGCGGCTACCGATCCGCGCCTCGTGCAGGCGCAGCATGCCGTCCGGCTCGACGCCGAACCGCATCGTCGCGTTCCCGCCGGCACGCAGCGGGCCCCAGCCCAGCGCGACGTCCGCCGTGGCCGTCAGGTCGCGCTGGTCCCTGCCGCGAATCTCGATCTTGAGGCGGGCGAGCCGCAGCGGCGACTTCGCATCGGCCAACCCCTGCTCGGTGATCGTCCGTGCGATCCCTTCGATGCCGTTCGGCCGCACGGATGCCGTCATCTCTGCTCGCACGCCCGCGCCGCCGTCGCCGATGACGATCGCGCGGTCGGCTTCCGGCTCACGCGTACGAACCGGCGCCGCGTACCTGACCCACGAGATCGGCACCCGCTCGGCGCGCAGCGCGAACCAGATGGGGTGGCCGACGACGCGGATCGGGTCTGCGACGAATCGCGTGTCGTGCGCGACCCCGCGGCGTGACGCGACGACCTCCGGATGCGACTCCATGCCGGCCTCGTCGACGGCGCCGGCGCCGAGCGCGTCGCCGCCTCCACCAGCTGCGCCGTCGGTACTCGGGGCCTGCGTGGACCCCGAAGCGGGCGCGTCATCCGATGTCGACGCCCAGCGTAGTTCGACCCCGGTCGCGTCCACGTGCATCCGAGCCAAGTCGTCGCCTTCGAGCGCGAGGTCGATCGCGATCGCGTCGAGCCCCGATAAGCCTTCGGCTTCGGCGGCGATCTCCGCGCGCATCCACCGCTCGACCGTTGCGGCGTCACCCGGCCACGCATTCAGCCCGTCGCCGGCCGCGACGTCGTCTCCGTCGTGTCCGCTCGTCTCGGCGTTCGTCATCGCTGGCCCTCCGTGGTCGCGCTTCGGCAGTGCTGGTGTGAGGCGCCGGACGGCGCGCGGGCGTCACTCGTCACGTCGTTCCATGCGAGGCCCGCGTGACGAGTCTGCTCATCGCGGGCAGGTCCGACGCGAGCGCGTCGGCGGTGGCGATGAGGTGGCGCCGCATCTCGGTCACCGCGCGACTCGGCGTCGCGCCCGCCCGCTGTGCGAGGCTCACGGTGCGCGAGAGGCGCGGCGATGTGAGGCGCACGGCTCGCAGCGCAGGGCGCCCGGCGAGCACCATAGCCGGTACGACGGCGACGCCGAGCCCCTGTTCGACGAATCGCAGCGCGGCGTCCATCTCGGGGCCCTCGAGCGCGAGTGTCGGGGTGATGCCCGCATCCGCGAAGGCCGCGTCGGTCGCGGCGCGAATGTCGTAGCCGAGGCTCAGCGCGACGAGTGGTTCGCGGGCGAGCTCCTCGAGGGTCACCGTGTCCCGGCCGTCGCCGAACGAGCGCCGTGCGCCTCGCGACGGCGCCACGACGACCAGCTCCTCGTCCAGCAGCGGCGTCCGCACGAGCCCGGCGGGCGCGAGCAGCGCCGTGTCCGAGGTCGTGACGAGCGCCAGGTCGAGTTCTCCGTCGGCGAGGACGTCGATGAGATCGCGCGACCCGCGCTCGGAGACGTGCAGTTCGATGTTCGGATGCGCGGCTCGATACCCAGCGAGGGCATCGGCGACGAGACTGACGCAGAGCGTCGGCGTGGCGCCGAGGCGCACGCGGCCGCGCTGCAGCCCCTCGAGCTCGGCCAATTCGAAGCGGGCCGCGTCGGCGTCGGCGAGCAGTCGCCGCGCGTGAGGGAGGAGCGCCGCGCCCGCGGCCGTGATTTCCGTGCCGGCGCGCGTGCGGTCGAACAGCCGCGAGCCGAGGTCGGTCTCCAGCGCCGCGATCTGCCGGCTCAGCGAGGGTTGCGCGAGGTGCAGCGCGTCGGCAGCGTTCGTGAATGTCCCGGCGTCGACGATCGCGACGAAACCACGCAATTGCTCGAGATTCACGCTCATAGCCTATGCGCATTCAAGTGACAATAAATATGCATTAGCGGCATTCTGAGTCGCTGCCTAGCGTGGTCGGTATGGCAACCACGAAGCTCAACGAACGGCAGCTCTCAACGACCGTGCTCGTCATCGGCACCGGCGGGTCCGGCCTGCGGGCCGCGATCGAGGTGGCGGAGGCGGGCGTCGACGTCATCGCTCTCGGCAAGCGGCCGCGGCACGACGCGCACACCTCCCTCGCCGCAGGCGGCATCAACGCGGCCCTCGCGACGATGGACGAGGAGGATTCGTGGCAGCAACACGCCGCCGACACGATCACCGAAAGCTATTTGCTCGCGAATCCGCACACGGTCGAGATCGTTGCGCAGGGCGCAGAGCGGGGCATCCGCGACCTCGAGCGGTACGGCATGGGTTTCGCGCGCGAGGACGACGGTCGCATCTCGCAGCGGTTCTTCGGGGCCCACACCTTCCGCCGCACGGCGTTCGCGGGCGAC
Organism: Pseudoclavibacter sp.; assembly: GCA_052086425.1. Taxonomy (GTDB): domain Bacteria; phylum Actinomycetota; class Actinomycetes; order Actinomycetales; family Microbacteriaceae; genus Pseudoclavibacter. Next base: position 2,365 of record JBQDJW010000161.1, read on the forward strand.
TACCCGGGCCTTGAAATCCAGCGAACGCTCGTCGCGCGCGCCGAGCAGCTCGAGGTGCCGATCTTCGACCGCATCTACGTCACGCGGTTGCTCGTGCGCGACAACCGCGTCTTCGGCGCCTACGGGTTCGACCTGCACGACGGCACGCGGTACCGCATCCATGCCGACGCCGTGATCCTCGCGGCCGGCGGCCACAACCGCATCTGGCGGCGCACGTCGTCCCGGCGCGACGAGAACACGGGCGACTCGTTCCGGCTCGCCGTCGAGGCCGGCGGCAGGCTTCGCGACCCCGAGCTCGTGCAGTTCCACCCATCGGGAATCCTTGAACCCGAGGAGGCCGCCGGAACGCTCGTGTCTGAGGCCGCTCGCGGCGAGGGCGGAATCCTGCGCAACGCGCTCGGCGAGCGGTTCATGGAGCGCTACGACCCCGAGCGAATGGAGCTTTCGACACGCGACCGCGTCGCGCTCGCAGCATTCACCGAGATTCGGGAGGGCCGCGGCACCGAGAACGGCGGCGTGTGGCTCGACGTGTCGCACCTGCCGAGGCATCAGATCATGGAGCGCCTTCCGCGGGTGTTCCAGACGCTGCTCGAGTTGCAGATGCGCGACATCACGACCGACCCGATCGAGATCGCCCCGACCGCGCACTACTCGATGGGCGGTGTGTGGGTGCGACCCGATGATCACGCCACCGACGTCGAGGGGCTCTACGCGATCGGCGAGGCCTCGAGCGGGCTGCACGGGGCGAACCGGCTCGGCGGCAACTCACTCATCGAGCTGCTCGTGTTCGGGCGCATCGTCGGCCAGGCCGCGCTGGCGTTCTCGGCCGGCCTTGACGCGCAGGCCCGCTCGGCCGACGCAGTCGACCGCGCGCGGGCCGAAATCGACGAGCTGCTCGCGGCCGACGGCCAGGAGAACGTGCGCGCCCTGCAGCGCGCGATCCGCAACACCATGACCGAGCACGCCGGCGTCGTGCGTGACGAGCAGGGACTCTCGATGGGGCTCGACGAGATCGCGTCGATCGAGGCCCGCATGGCCGACGTCGGCATCCACCCGGATATCGCCGGCTACCACGACCTTGCCCATGCCTTCGATCTCAAGTCGGCTGCGCTCGCGGCGCGGGCGACGCTCGAGGCGGCGCGCGAGCGGCGCGAGACCCGCGGCTGTCACAACCGCAGCGATTATCCCGAGCTCGACCACTCGCTGCAGGTAAACCTCGTCTGGTCGCCGGAATCGGGCGTTTCGCGCGAGGGGATACCCGCGATTCCCGACCAGATCGCCACGCTCATGCGCGACGTATCGCAGGAGGGCAAGCTCGTCGAGTAGGCGGGCGCTGCGCTGCGCGGCTGCCAGGAGCGGGGTGGCGTCGCTGCCCGCCCGCCCGCCCAACGGCTACGCGATCGGCGAGATGAGCTGAATCAGGTTGCCGCACGTGTCGTCGAACACCGCGGTCGTGACGGGGCCCATGTCCGCGGGGTGCTGGGTGAAGCGTACGCCGAGACCGGCCAGTCGGTCGTGCTCGGCCCGCACGTCGTCGACCGAGAACTGCGCCGCAGGGATACCGTCCGCCGCGAGCCCCTCTTTGTACGGCTTCACGACGGGGTGCTTGCTGGGTTCGAGCAGCAACTGCGTGCCGTCGCGCGCCTCGGGCGACACGAGGGTGAGCCACCGATCCTCTCCGAGGGGGATGTCATCCTTCACCTCGAAACCGAGCACATCGGCGTAGAACGCCCTCGCATGTTCCTGGTCGTCGACGAAAACGCTGAGAGTCGCGATCTTCATTGGGTGCCTCCGTTATCGGGGTGAGTTGTCGTGTCGGTGGATGGGGGAGTGGGGTGGTCGACATCGCCCGTCGCGTCGGGCCCGATGCCGTCGGCGATGGTCCGGATGCTCCCGGGCAGCCATCGTGCGGCGATCGATTCGAGGGGGCTCGGGTCGACGAACAGGAACTTGTAGCGACCCTCGCGGCGAGGCTCGACCAGCCCGGCTGCCTCGAGCACGTCGAGGTGTTGCGAAACGGCCTGCCGCGAGCCCTCGAAGCCGTGTTTCATGGCCAGACGTCCGCACAGTTCGAACAGCGACTGGCCGTTGCGCTCCGTGAGTTCGTCGAGGATCGCCCGCCGTGTCGGGTCGGCGATCGCCTTGAATACATCCGCCATGCGAACAGCGTAAGTGTGGGACACCCAATATGCAAGTAGATACTTGCCTATTGCTGAGGGTGCTCACCTTGATCGCCCTGAACCGCTCGCATCGCCGGAACGAACCCCGGAGCGAGCTGGCGTCGGCGACACCCGCCTGCCCTACGCTGGCGCCATGACTGCAGCGCGCGACTGGCACGAGATCGTTCGAATCGCCTCCGACGACGCCGAGGCAGTGATGAGCGAGGTGGGGCAGTTCCTCGACGACCCTGGCGAGTACTTCGCCGCGCATGAGGGCGACCTCGCGGATCGCGGCATCGAGTCGCCCGACGACGTCACCGGCGTCATCGTGTTGATCGACGCCCTCGGGCGAACCGGCGAACTCGCCTACCTCGACTGGAAGAACGAGACCGAAGACACCATCGCCATGCTGAACCGTCTACCGCGCGTCGCCGCGTCGCCGATCGACCTCGCCATCTTCGCCGACGAGCTGAGCGACGACGGCGACGGCGGGAAGGCCGCCGACGTCGAACGGGTCGTCGCGAACGCGAACGGCGTCCTCGCGTCGTCCCGCCTCGCGATCGCCGTCCTCGACGAGGACTCTGACGCCTACCCGCTCGTCGCGATCGCGACCGGCAACATCTCCGTGCTCGAGCGGGCCGCCGAGGCCGTTGGGTTCCGGGCGGTCATCTCCGACTAACGCGCCTTACAAGACAGCGGACAGGAAGTCGCGCGTGCGCTGCTCGCGCGGATTGCTGAACAACTCGTCCGGCGTACCCTCCTCGACGATGCGGCCTCCGTCGAACATGAGCACGCGGTTCGACACGTCGCGCGCGAACTGCATCTCGTGCGTGACGATCAGCATCGTCACGTTCGTCGTCGCGGCCACGTCGCGCAAGATGTTCAGCACCTCACCGACGACCTCGGGGTCGAGGGCCGAGGTGACCTCGTCGAGCAGCAGGATCTCTGGCTCCATCGCGAGCGCCCGCGCGATCGCGACGCGCTGCTGCTGGCCGCCCGAGAGCGAGGCCGGATGCGCGTTCTCCTTATCGGGCAGGCCAACCTTCTCGAGCAGCTCGCGAGCCCGCGTGATCGCCTCGTCCTTCGAAAGGCCGAGCACGTGCACGGGCGCTTCGATGATGTTCTCGATCACGGTCATGTTTGGGAACAGGTTGAACTGCTGGAACACCATGCCGATGCGCTTGCGCATCTCGCGGCGGTGCTTCTCGGGCAGCGCGACCCGCTTGCCGTCGCGGAGCGCGTGCGTGAGCGGCTCGCCGTCGACGAGGATGAACCCGTCGTTCAGCTCTTCAAGCGTCATGACGAGCCGCAGGATCGTCGTCTTGCCCGAGCCGCTAGGCCCGATCAGCGTGACGCGGTCGCCCTGGCGCACCGTGATGTTGAGACCGGAGAGTACGACGTTCTTGCCGAAGCGTTTCTCGACGTTGTCGAACTGGATCGCGGGCACGTCGCCCTCGCCGAGCGTGACGGCGCCCGTGTGTGTTCCCGGCTGCGCCGAGTCGGGATCGGTGGCGTCGGGATGCTGGGATTCAGGAGGCGTAGGCAACGCGCTTCTCCAATCGGCGAACGAGCATGGAGGTCGGGTAGCTGGCGAGCAGGAAGATGATGCCGGCGATCGTGATCGCCTCGATGTAGCGGAAGTTGCTGCCGCCGTAGAGCTGGGCTGCTCGCACCATGTCGGTCACGGTGATGACCGCGAGGAACGGTGTGTCCT
>JBQDJW010000162.1:0-6222 GCA_052086425.1 Pseudoclavibacter sp.
CGCCGTCGTCAGCCGCTCCGTCGTCGGCCGCGCCGTCGTCAGCCGCTCCGTCGTCTGTGGCGCCGTCGTCGGTCGCGCCGTCGTCCGTTGCGCCCTCATCGGTCGCTCCGTCGGACGCACCATCATCGCCGGCAGCCTGGTCGCCCGCGGGCGGCGCGAGGTCGACGGGAATCATCTGCCCGTCCTTCGTGCGCACCGACACGGAGTAGTCGCCAGATGGCCACTCGCCCGCATACGTGATGACGCCCGTGTATGTGCCGTCTTCGCCGGGCACGATGGGCTCCTGCGACGCGAACTCGGCCTGCTCGCCCGACGGCAGGGTCAGCAGCATTTCGAGTTCGACACCTGGCGTGAAGCCCGCGAGGAAGTAGGTCACGCCCTCGGCGGCAACCATCGCCTGCGTGTACGAGCTCTCGTCCGCCCAGGCGGTGGGCTCGGTGGCCGTGTCTCCGTCGTCGCCCGGTTCCGTATCGGCGGGCTCGGTGTCCGCGGGCTCTGTCTCGGTCGGCTCCGGATCGGCCGGCGGGTCGATGACCGGCGGGTCGGTTGCCGGCGGCTCGGTTGCCGGCGGCTCGATCGTTGGCGTCTCGGTCTCGGCGGGGGTCGACTCGACAGGAGTCGTCTCCGCCGGCGTCGTCTCGGCGGGAGTCGTGGTCTCGGTGTCGGTCTCGACCGGCGTCTCGCCGGCCTCGGCGATCTCGACCTGGAACGACTCCTGCACGTCTTCCGACTCGAACAGGGTGACCGTGTACGCGCCGGCGGGCCAGCCGTCGGCGCTCGTCAGCTCGCCCGACACGACACCGTCGTCGTTCGCCGTGTACGGCGTCGAGTTCCACGAGAAGTTCGTGAAGCCGGAGTCGCTCGTCAATTGCGCGTAGACCACGTTGCCGGGCGTGAACCCGCCCTCCGAGAACGGGATGCTCGTGCTGTCCGTGGTGATCGCCGATCCGTCGGCGATCGCCGATCCATCGCCCTCCTCGGTCGCGGCCGCGAGCTGCGGAACGGCGACCGCCGCGACGCCACCGGCGACAACGCTGAACGCGACGGCGAGTGCCAGGGCACGCGCGCGCGGTGAGGTGAATCTTTCAGCAACCATGCAGGCAAGCTAACACGGTGCAAATAGGCACGGAAGCCCTGGTCAGAGGCCAAGACCGGGCAGAATCGATGAAATCACACCAATCACACGGTCAACATGTGCCACAGCTGAACCAGGAATCGTGCGGTCAGGGGGCGATTTCACATCCGCCACACGCGACACATCCGCCTCTGTTCACTCGCGGTGCGCGACCCGAAAAAAGTTGAAAAAAATCTGCGGGGCCCGCATTCGAATCTTCGAATGCGGGCCCCGCAGAATCAGTCACGGTCCGGATGCGCGCATCCGGACCCGACCCTGCGAACCGGATTCGTGCTTCCGATTCGCGCGATACGACGTGACTACTTGAGGGTCACCGTGGCGCCGGCGCCCTCGAGGGCCTCCTTGGCCTTCTCGGCGTCTTCCTTGCTCGCGGCCTCGAGAACGGGCTTCGGAGCACCATCGACGAGCGCCTTCGCGTCACCGAGGCCGAGCGACGTGAGCGCGCGCACCTCCTTGATGACCTGGATCTTCTTGTCGCCGACCGACTCGAGGATGACGTCGAACTCGGTCTTCTCCTCCTCGGCGGGAGCAGCCTCGGCTGCAGCCGGGGCGGCACCGGCAACGGCGACCGGAGCGGCGGCGGTGACCTCGAAGGTCTCCTCGAACTGCTTGACGAACTCCGAGAGCTCGATGAGCGTGAGCTCCTTGAAGGCGTCGATGAGCTCTTCAGTGGTGAGCTTTGCCATGCGTGATTCTCCTTTTATTGCTTCTGTCGACTGGCCGCGGTCCTGAATTAGGACGCGGACTCCTGCTTCTCACGCAGCGCCTCGACCGTGCGAACGGCCTTCTGCGCAGGCGCGGTGAACATGTATGCGGCGCCGTACAGCGAGGCCTTGAAGGCGCCGGCAAGCTTGCCGAGCAGAACTTCGCGGGACTCGAGGTCGGCGAGCTTGTTGACCTCTTCCGGGCTGAGCGGGTTACCGTCGAAGTACCCGCCCTTGATCACCAGCAGAGGGTTGTCCTTGGCGAAGTTGCGCAGCGACTTGGCAACCGCGACGGGGTCTCCGTGCACGAACGCAATCGCGCTCGGGCCCTTGAGATCGTCGTCGAAAGCCTGGATCCCGGCCTTGTTGGCCGCAATCTTCGTCAGCGTGTTCTTCACCACGGCATAGGTCGCGTGCTCACGAATCCCGTTGCGCAGCTCCTTGAGCTGAGCGACGGTGAGCCCGCGGTACTCGGTCAGCAGAACGGCGGTCGAGCTCTCGAACTGCGTCGTGAGCTCGGCGATCGTCGCCTCCTTGTCCGCCATGGCACTCCTCTCTGTCATTGCGCGCACGAGACGGATGCCGCGTGCGCACCGCCGGGGAGCCAGCCGCATTCGCGGAGCTCCACCCGGAAACGAGAAAACGCTCCGGCGCAGGAGGCCGGAGCGCGAACGTGTTGGCGCGAAAGTCGCGCGCACGAAAAAATGCTTCGAACACCTGCGCAGGTCGTTCTCACGAATCCTTCGCCCGGCGTGCAAGCACGCCAAGGACCAGCGGTCTAAGGCTTTGGAGATCCTAAGCGCACGGCGGACGTTCGTGCAACCCGGGCGCGTCGCGGCACGTCGCGCCGCGTCATCGACCCGTGCACTGTTCGACGACCGCGACCATACTGGGGAGACCAGCCGCATCCGCCCCGGGCGAATCGACAAGGAGCATCCATATGACCCGACCGCTCACCATCGCCTTCGTGAAGGCCTCCTGGCACGCCGACATCGTCGACCAGGCCCTCGCCGGTTTCGAACAGGACATGGCGGCCTCCGGCGCGGAGTACTCGATCACGGCGATCGACGTTCCCGGCGCATTCGAGATCCCCCTGCAGGCGAAGCGCCTCGCCGAGACCGGCGACTACGACGCGATCGTCGGTGCCGCCCTCGTCGTCGACGGCGGCATCTACCGCCACGACTTCGTCGCCGCGGCCGTCGTCGACGGACTCATGCGGGTGCAGCTCGACACGAACGTGCCCGTCTTCTCGGTCAGCCTCACGCCGCACCACTTTCAGCCGACCGACGACCACACCGGCTTCTTCCACGCGCACTTCGTGAAGAAGGGCGCCGAGGCGGCGCGGGCCGTGCGTGCCGTCGCCGCCATCGAGGGCCCGAACGGCTAGCCATGCCCGCCGTCATCACGCTCACGCCCGCGCCCGTCATCGACCGCACCTACTTCGTCGACCGATTCGACGAGGGCAAGGTGAACCGCGCGACCGACCAGGAGGAGTTCCTGAGCGGCAAGGGGCTGAACGTCTCCCGCACCCTGCACCTCGCAGGCGTCGCCACGAGCGCCGTGCTGCCGATCGGCAAGGAAGACGAGCACCTGCTCTTCCGCACCCCACACCCGCAGCTGCTCCGCATCCTCCGCGTGCCAGGGCGAATCCGGGTCAATACGCAGATCCTCGAGCCGAACGGCCGCACCACCAACATCAATCAGAAGGCCGTGCCGATTCCGGCAGACGACTGGGCCGAGACCATCGCGATGACGATCCGCGAGGTGCAGGCGCTCGGCGCCGACTGGCTCGTCGTCTCGGGCTCGGTGCCGAAGGTGGCCGAGACGGGCGAATCGCTCGACTTCGACGAGCTGTTCGCCGAGACGCGCCGGCTCGGCACGCGCATCGCCCTCGACTCGTCGGGGTCGTCACTCGCACGCCTGGCGCAGAGCGAGCACATCAACCTCATCAAACCGAACGCCGACGAGCTCGCGACGCTCGTCGAGCGGCACCTGCACACGGTCGGCGATGTGCTGGAGGCCGCGCACGAGATCATCGAGCGCAACGGGCTCGAGGTGGCGCTCGTCTCGCTCGGCGGCGACGGCGCGCTCGCCGTCACGAGGGACGAGGAGTGGTGGGGGCACGCGACGGCGCCGCAGATCGTCAACACGACCGGCGCCGGCGACGCGACGCTCGCCGGCTTCGTCGGCTCGTCGATCCAGGGCCCTGGACGCACGGGCGGTCGCGCCGACTTCTTCGACCTGCCGCAGCTCACGGTGAAGCGGGCCCTCGCGTCGGCCGTGACCTACGGCGCACTCGCCGTGTCGGTGCCGACGACCATCATCGACTCGCTCGCGAACGCGCCGACCGCCGTCGTCGAGGCGCCCGACCCGTCGCGCGAGCTCAGCGAGCCGACCAAGTTCTTCGACACGAAGTAGAGCGTGGGGCGGGGCTGCCTTGCCGAGTTCGCGGCCGGCAGGACGGCGCCCCGAGCTCGGCCGCGGCGAGGCGGCCCGCAATGTCGGCGGGATGCGACACAATGTTCGGCATGGTCACCTTCCTCCCTTCGTTCGCAGCAGCGGGCGAGGTCGACCGGGAGGCGATGCGCCCTGCCGCGCTCGCGACCTACGCCAGGGCCGAGACGCTGCCGCACGTGCAGGCCTCAGCGGCCGCGAGCGTCGGTGTCGTCTGGCGACCCGGCGGCGAACATTCGTCGGCGCGCCCGCACGAGGGACGCATCGTCGCCGACTCCGCCGAACGCGACGCCTGGCTGCGCGCCCGCACCCGCGGCATCACTGCGACCGACGCGGCGAAGCTCGCGACGCCGAATTCGATCCGCCAGGTCGTGCGCGACAAGCTCGAACCCTCGGGGTTCTCGGGCAACGCGTACACCGAGCACGGGCGCCAGCGCGAGCCGCACATCGCCTCGTGGGTGCTCGAACGCCACGGCATCCCCGCCTGCGGCTTGCTCTACCACTCGCCGCACACGCCGCGGCACCTCGCGACGCCAGACGGGCTGTTCGCCGACGACGACCGCGTGCTGCTGGCCGAGATCAAGACGACCGGCAAGCCGTGGAAGCGCATCCCCCGCTCGTACCTGCGCCAGGTGTGGTGGCAGCAGTATGTGCTCGGCGCCGAGCGCACCCTCTTCGTGTGGGAGCAGCACACGGATTTCGTCGTGCACGACACCGAACCGCGCTGCGTTTGGGTCGAACGCGACGACGACGAAATCTCGAAGCTCGTGACGCTCGCGGATCTGGCCCTCGCCGAGCTCGACGGCTATCTTGGTGACGGCTAGGCGGTCGGTCACGGCGCCAGGCTCGTTCCCGTCCCTGCTCCGAGGAGATTCGTCGTGGCTCGTACGCCAACGCCCGATTTGATTCCGCTTGTCGCTCGCACCGATCTCGTCCGACACGAGGTCAAGCACGTCACCAAGACCGTCGTCATCTTCTGGTCGCTCGTGGCGGTCACGATCTTGCTCGTCGTGTTCGGCGTCGGGCTGTTCGAGTGGTTCGACGACCTCAGCAACACCTCGAGCTCACGTCGCGGCCGGATGCTCGAGTACGTGCCGTTCATCGTCGCGTTCGCAACAGCGCTCGGCGCGGCCCTGAAGGCCAAGCGCGCCCTCGTCGGCGAAGACGTCTTCACCTGGCTCGCTTCGGGCGAACGACTCGCCACGCGGCTCGAGTACCAGATGCGCGGCGACCGGGGAACCGCCGCGCACCTCGCCTCTGCCTTCGCGACGGGCGATCCGCGCGCGTTCGCCGGTCTGCCGCCGAGCCAGATCGGACCGGTCATGGGGCGCATCCTGACCGCGCCGCACGCTCGCGTGGCGATCGCGACGACCGGTCTCAACGGCCGCTCCGACAAGCAGTCGTACCCGCCGGCATACTTCGTCGGGGCCGCCTTCGACCGCCTCGAGCTGACGAGCAGGCGCGAGATCCACTCGGGCAAGCTCAAGCGCACGACCCTGCGGCGGATCGATGAATCACTCGCGGCGGAGCATTCCACGGCACAATAGGCGCATGACGCAGCACGACGCCTCGGCTCTTCTTCCGCCGTCGAACCGGATGCGCGCATCCGTCATCACCGCCATCGGCGGTCCCGAGGTGGTGCAGCTCGGCGAGATGCCCGTGCCTCCCATCATGAACAGCGACACGCTCGTGCGCGTGCGGGCCGCCGGGGTCAATCCGATCGACGGCAAGATGCGCTCCGGCAAGGGCAAGATGCTCGAAGGCCGAGTGCCGTGCGTGATCGGCGGCGAATTCGCGGGCGTGGTCGCGCAGGCGTCGTATGAGCTCGCGCCGTTCCAGCCTGGCGACGAGGTGTGGGGCATGCTGCTCACGCCGCGATACGAGGGCGCCCACGCCGAGTACGTTTCGTGCCCGTTCATGAGCATGTCC
>JBQDJW010000163.1:0-6201 GCA_052086425.1 Pseudoclavibacter sp.
GTCGATGTCGATCACCCTGCAATTCTCGCGCACGACCTCCGCTCCCGCTTACAACAACGAAATGGAGTTGTTGCAGGCTCCCCCTGTTGGCGAGCTCTCGCCGGTGGCTAAGCTCGCGCCAACCGCGCATCCCCCCTGCGGTGCTGACGGCGCCTCAGCGCGGCACGAAGGAGTGTGCTCATGTTGTCCGTCGATTCCGACGTTCCTCACGCATCCCGCTTCATGCGCGAACACGGGCCCAATGCCACCCGCGCGCCCGGCAGGCTCAAAATCCGGCTCGGCGCGATCACCGCGTCCTGTGCGTTCGCGCTTCTCGTGACCGGGTGCCAGGCGACCGCGAGCCCCGGCGCCGATGGCGCCGCAGATGCCGATTCGACGGCCACCGCGGACGAGGACGCCGAATCCGGCATCGCCGAGGACGGCGCGCAACTGGACGCCGACGACATCGCGGCTTGGATCGCCGAAACGGAGTGGTCGTTCGCCGATCGCGGCATCGGCGAATCGGAGACGCTCCAGCTTCAGGAAGGCGGCGCCACCGACGACCTGGGGCGCACCTACGAAGTGGGCAACCACGTCGAGGGCGATGCGAACGGCGACGGCGTCGTCGATCTCGCCGTCCCCATCGCACAAGCGGATGGCAATGGCTTCGTTGAGCTCTGGTACGTGTGGCTCGGTATCGATGGCGTCGATCCTGCAGCGGGCGATTCGGTCGCGGAGCAATTGCACTATCCGATCGCGCGAACCGTGCGCTGCGGCGACGCCGTGCACGCTGTGACCGCGATCGATGGTGGCTTCCAAGTGGAACAGACCCTGTGGCATCCGAGCAATGACGCCAATCGCGACTGCGCGAGCGGCGGCACTGGCGATCAGGTGCGCGACATCACCGTGACCGAGGTCGACGGCGAACCGTTTCCGATTCAGACCGCCCCGATTCCCGCCTGGGGTGGTGTTTGCCCGCTCTCGGAGTGGCAGGACGGGATCCTCGAATCCGATTCGGTCGGCCTCACTGCACCGAGCGAGGCCGCGCCGACGGCGTTCGAGCAGGGCGAGACGGTGTCGCTGTACCAGGTGCCCGACTCGCCGCTCATGACGGCGGACGGTTTCAGCTTCTTCGGGTTCCAGACCGAAGCCCTGTCATTCGACGACCAGGCGGATGCCGACGCCACTCCAGTGCGCATGCACTGCGCCTTCGCGATGCCCACGTCGTCGTGAACGATTTCTTGCCGATAACCCGCGCTTGAAGGGACAGGATGCGGGAAAAGCAGAAGGCCCCGACCTTGGCTTCCTTGCGGAAACCCCAGGTCAGGGCCTTCTTCTCGTTGCGGGGGCAGGATTTGAACCTACGACCTCCGGGTTATGAGCCCGGCGAGCTACCGAACTGCTCCACCCCGCGGCACAAGAGATAACACTACACGCGCCGTTCATGCGTGTCCAGTTGCAGTTGTTCTCTGCGTCACCCGGGCGTGTCGCGGCCGAATGCTCGGGCCGGCGCTGTGAGCACCCCGCCCGACCCGAGCATCCTGTGTCTGACTGCCGCTACGGCGTCTCGGCGGGATCAGCCGATCCGTCGCCCGCGCTATCGTCCGAGGCGTCGGCGCCCGAGGCGTCGGCGCCCGACGCGTCGTCTGCGCCGTCCGTCGGCACCTCGTTGCCGAGCTCGGCCTGCAGCTCGAGGTTCGCGGCCTCGGCGTCGGCGAGGGCCTGCTGCAGTCGCGCGTCGGCTTCGGCCGCTCCGACGAGGTCGTTGTTCGCGTAGGCCTCGGTGCGATCCTCGAGCGCCTGCGCGGCCTCTGCGAGCGCCTCGTTCAGACGCTCCCCCGCTGTCTGGGCAGGATCCGGAGCAGTGCCGGTGTCGCCACTCTCGTCGCCCGGGTCGATCTGGTCGTCACCCGCGTCGGCGCCGGAGTCACCGCCGAACAGCGAGTCGAGGGCCTGGTCGAGCGTGTCCTCGAAGGCGACGCGATCGCCGAACGCCACGAGCACCTTCCGCAGCAGCGGATAGCTCGTCTGACCCGTCGACTGCACGAAGACGGGCTGAACGAACAAGAACCCGCCGCCGACCGGCAGCGTCAGCAGATTGCCTCGCAGCACTTCCGTCTGCCCGCCCCGTTCAAGGAGGTTCAGCTGATTCGCAACGATGGTGTCCGAGTTGAACGCGTTCTGCACCTGGCCAGGGCCCGGAATGTTGTCGTTCGTCACCCGGAGCAGGGTGAGCTTCCCGTAGTCGCCAGACACTTGCCCGTCGCTCATACCCGCGTTCGAATTGGCGGAGAAGTACCCCGTCAGCACATTTCGGGTCTGCCCGCCCTCATTGACGCGTGGAATGTACGTCGAGTAGATCGAGTACGCCGAGTTTTGGTCCGGCATCTGCGTCGTCAGGTAGTACGGGCTCTGAATCGTCCCGTCGGTCGCACCTGCGGTCGGCTCCTGCGGCAGCTCCCACGCGTTCTGGCGGTTGTAGAACGCCACAGGATCGGTCACGTGGTAGGTCGCGAGCGTCGCCCGCTGCGTCTTGAAGAGGTCGTTGGGGTACCGAACGTGACTCAGCAGATCGCCCGACATCTCAGACATCGGTTGGATGGTCGTTGGGAACACCTTCGACCAGGTCTGCAACAGCGGGTCGTCCGCATCCCACGCGTAGAGCGTCACTTCGCCGCTGTACGCATCGACTGTGGCCTTGACCGAGTTGCGGATGTAGTTGATCGCGCCGGTCTGCCCGGGCGCGACGCTTGCCGGGTTGTCGGCGATGAGCTGCTGGTACGACTGCAGCGTCGAGTACGGGTAGGCGTCGGTCGTCGTGTACCCGTCGATGATCCACTTGAGACGACCGTCGACGACCGAGGCGTACGGGTCGCTGTCGACCGTGAGGTACGGCGCGACCTTCGAGACGCGAAGCGCGGGGTCGCGGTCGTACAGGATCTGCGACTCCTCCGAGACGTATTCCGAGAGCAGAATCTGCTCAGACTGGAACTTGATCGAGTAGACAAGCCGGTTGAAGAAGTTGCCGAGGTCGGGGCCGCCATCCTCGTCGAACGTCGTGTACGTCTGGCTCTGCCCGTCGGAGCCCGACACGTGGTCGAATTCGATCGGCGAGGCGCCCTCGGGCTGACCGACGATCGAGTACGCCGGTGAGTTCTCACCGAAGTACACCTGGGGCTTGTACTCACCGAGGTCGCCCTCGGTTGGCATGCCGCCCTCCATCATCACGGGCGTGCCGTCCGCCTGGCGCTGGTTCCCGTAGGCCGCGACGAGTCCGTACCCGTGGGTGTACACGAGCGCGGTGTTGACCCACGACTGCGCGCCGCCGTCGAGGCCGTCGATGTTGATCTCGCGAACGCCGCTGACGGTGTCGCGCACCTGCCCGTCGATCTCGTAGCGGTCGACGTCGAGCGGCGCTCCGAACGAGTAGTACGTGCGCTCCTGCTGCAACTGCGCGTACGTCGACTGCACGAGAGCCGGGTCGATGATCCGGATGTTCGAGGTCGTATCGGCGTCCTCGCGCAGCTGACCCGCTTCCGCATTGGTCTGCGCGTCGTAGCTCACGACGTCGACGTCGTCGATGCCATAGGCAGCTCGCGTCGCCGCGATGTTGTCCTCGATATAAGGCTGCTCGAGCGCCTGCTCCGACGGCCCGACCTGGAACTGCTGCACGGCCCACGGGTAGCCGACGCCGACGACGAGTCCTGTCACGAGGACGAGGGCGAGCCCGGCGAGCGGAAGGCGCCAGCGGCCGATGATCGCCGCGATGAAGAACAGCACGGCGACGATCGCGCACGCGCCGGCGATGATGGCGAGGCCGGGAATGCGCGCCATCGTGTCGGTGTACATGGCACCGGTCCAGCGTTCGGTGACGCTCGTGAGCAGCGCGTAGCGGTCGAACCAGATCGAAACGCCCTGCAGCAGCAGATAGATGCCCGCGAGAATCGCGACGTGCATCCGCGCGTGCTTCGAGATCACGACGTCGCGGCCCGTGATGCGGATGCCCCCGTAGAGGTACGTCGTTGCGGCCGTGAGCAGCAGCGACAACATGGTCGCGCCGCTCGCGAACGCGATGACCCCGCGCCAGAACGGCAGGTGGTACACGTAGAACGCGATGTCGAGCCCGAAGCGGGGGTCGGTTTCGCCGAACGGCGTCGCATTGAGCCACTGCAGCACGGTCTGCCACGATCCGGAGGCGACCATGCCTGCCACGAGGCCGATCAGGATCGGCACGCCGAACATCGCGACTTTGCGCAGCGGCTCGATGACCTGCTGGTAGCGGTCGAGCTGATCATTGAGCTTCGCGTAGACGGGCCTGGCGCGATAGGCGATCTGCAGGTTCACGATGATCGGCACCGCCATCGCGACGAGCCCGATGACGAACATGATCGCGCCTGCGCCCCACTGCGTCAGGAGCACCGACAGGGCGCCGAGCTGTTCGTACCAGAGGATGTCGGCGTAGAAGCCCGAGAACCAGAAGAACACGACTACGAGCGCAATCACCACCACGAGCGTCGTGATGAGCGGGCGCCGCCGTCTCGTTTCCCGTTCGGTCGATTGGCCTGAGGATGCCGAGGCTGATGCGGTCACGTCGTTCCCGTCGGTCGTCGATGATCGTGCGAAAACCCAAGTCTACCCGCGACGATGCAACCGAATTGCGCTACGGGCCGAGCGCCTCCTGACACGTCGTCAACGCGCCGACATCACCGCCGGATGCGATGGTTTCGACGGCAGTGAGGCCCTCGTCGAGCGTCGTGACGGCGTAGACAGGCAGGTCGCCGGGCACGCCGCCGTCGACCGCCTCGGCGCAATTGTCGACTGGCGCGAGGAACGCCTCCGCCCCGGCGTGATCGGCCGCGTAGAGCTTCTGCCTGATGCCGCCGATCGGCCCGATGTCGCCCTCGGCTGTGATCGTGCCGGTGCCGGCGATGTGGTGTCCAGCTGTCAGCGGTTCGGGCGTGAGCATGTCGACGATCGACATCGCGAAGATGAGCCCGGCGCTCGGGCCGCCAACGTCGCCGAGCTGGATATTCACGTCGACGGGGAAGTCGTACGCCCCGGCGACGACGATGCCGAGCAGGGGCCGCGGGGCGTCCTCCCCCGCCGGCGTCTCGATCGTCGGGGTGAGGTCGAGGTCGATCGTCTCGCCGCCGCGTTCGATCGTCACCGGCACCGGGGTTCCCGCGTTGCCGTCGAGCGCCTCGCGGATCGAGTCGAAGTCGACGACGTCGACCCCGTCGACGCGCACGATGTGGTCGCCCGGATGCAGCACCCCGTCGGCGGCACCGCCCGCGGCGACCTCGGCGACGTGCACGGCGATGTCGATCTCGTACCCCTCGTGTTGGAGCGCCGCGGCGATGGCGTCGCCCTGCGACTGCTGCATCATCGTCTCGTTCTCGCTGGCGCGGTCCTCCTCGGTCTGCCCCGGCGGGTAGTACACCTCGACCGGCAGCACGTCGCGCTCTCCCGACACGTAGGCCATGAACGACTCGACCCAGCCGGGCATACCGCGCGGACTCCCGAGGATCGTGACGGTCATGACGTCGAGCTGCCCCTCGCCCGTGTCGTACGTCTCGGCGCCGTCAATCGTCATGACCGGCACCGGATCCTGCCCTTCCTCGAGGACCACGTCGCCGAGCGCGTTGAAGATTGGTCCCGGCTGCCGCAGCACGTAGGCCGTCGGCGTGAGCGCCATCACGAGGAGCAGCAGCACGCCGACCACGAGCGCGGCGACGCCGCTTCGCATCGAACCTGCGAGTGCCGAGCGGGCGGCTCCCCCGGGCGATCGCGGGGCCGCGGGTGTTGCGGGTGCCCCAGGCGCAATGTCGGCCTCCGGCACACCGGACGCACCGAGGGCGCCGGATGAGTCCGGCGCGGAAGCCTGGAGGTCGTTTGCCGGCCGATCGGCCGGCCTCGGCATCCGGATGCTCGCAGCCTCATCGGCGGCCCGGGCGTCGTTCTCGGGGTGGTTCGTCACGCAGGTCTCTCTGGCGGTTGCGACGCGCCTGGCGCACCCCGGATGGTCGGATTCGCGGCCCGCTCGCGCCTTCGCGCAGGGGCCAACAGTTAGCGTAGAACGACCCGCTGGAAGGACCGACATGGCAGACCGCGACGGCTCGAACCCCGACGACTCGAATCCAGATGACGAGGGCGGCCGCGACCCGCAGGAAGAGCTTCGCGACATGCTGCGCGACATGCTGCAGGGCGGCGGCGGGTTCGTCC
>JBQDJW010000164.1:0-6185 GCA_052086425.1 Pseudoclavibacter sp.
GCCCGGTCGCCGACGTGGGCCTCAACGTGATCCCGTTTCCGCACGAACTGCGCCTCGACGGGCGGCGCGCCAGGGTCGAGACGCTCGCGTCCGGGCCCGGCGACGCCGATGCGATCGGCGTTCGCGCCCAGCCGGACGGCGGCTACGTCGTCGAGACCGATGCCCGCGCCGACGCCGGGCGCACCGCGGATTCCGCAGCGCGCAGCGAGGCGCTCGCCGACCGGTTCGTCGACGCCGTCGCTGCCCTGGTGCGCGGCGAATCGCCCGCCGTCGACGTGACCGTGCGACGTGCGCGCCGGCCGGGGCTGGAGCACGTGTCGGCGCCGGCAGCAGAGCTGGAGCCAAAGCCCGCGCCCGCGCCCTCGCCCGCGTCCGCGCCGGTGTCGGTGCCACGGCCGGTGTCGGTGCCCTCCGGAGCGATTGCACAAGGGGAATCGGGCGTCGGTGTGCTCGACCGCGTACGCCTCCGCGCCGAGACGGCGCCCGACGCGCCTGCGTTCGTCTCGATTCCGAGCCCGAACGGATCCGCCGAGTCGAGCATCCGGCCCAGCATCGATCTCACCTACGGCGAGCTGTGGCGTCGCGCGCTCGGGCTCGCCGACCGGCTGCGCGCTCGCGGCATCGGCCGCGACCGGCTCGTCGGCGTGATCGCCGACCGGGGGCCGGATCACGCGGTCGGCGCTCTTGGCGCGCTGATCGCGGGCGCGGCGTTCGTGCCGATGCCCGCCGGGCCGGGCGGCGAGGCCGAGCGACGTCGAATCGCCGGGGTCGTCCGGCTCGACGCGACCTTCGACGCGACGCGTGAGCCCCTCGGCGGCGCGGCCCTCGGCGCGGTCCTCGACGTCACGTCCGGCGCGACGCCCGGCGGCGGCCTCGACGCCATCGTCGAACCAGGGGAACGGGGTGTGCGCCCCGCCCGAGATTCGAATCCAGCAGCCGCCCCACCGGATTCCGCGCATCCGGGCCCAGTGCATCCGGTCTCAGCGCATCTGGCCCTCGCGCATCCGGGCTCGGCGCATCCGGATCAGCTCGCCTACGTCATCACGACATCGGGCTCGACGGGCGCGCCCAAGCCGGTCGCGATCACCCGGGGCGCCCTCGACGCCTGGGTCGACGCGATCCTGCGGGACTACCTTCCGCTCGGGCCGAGCGACCGCGTCGCGCAGTTCGCGGCCGTGCAGTTCGACGCGAGCATCGAGGAGCTCTTCGGGGCGCTCTGTTCGGGCGCCGCGCTCGTGCCCCGCAGCGGGCTCGCGCTCGAGCGCATCGGCGACTGGCTCGACGAGTGCGCGGCCGCGGGCGTGACGGTGCTCGACCTGCCGACCGGCTATTGGCACGAGGTCGTCGTCGCGCTCGCGACGGGCACCGCGGCGCTGCCGTCGAGCGTGCACACCGTCATCATCGGCGGCGAGGCGGCCTCGCCCGAGCGGGTGCGTCAGTGGTGCGAGCTCGTCGGCGATGCGGCGCGCCTCGTCAACACCTACGGGCCGACCGAGGCGACCGTCGTCGCGACCCGGCACGTGCTGGCCGGGCCGGCGCTGGCGGGCGCCTAACCGGGTATCGGTTCGCGCGCGGGGCGCCCGGCGCACGCGGAGTCTCCCCGGGCCCGCCCGGGCCATGCCGCCCGCGCCCGGCCTACCGCTGAGCGTCGGTGAGCGATGCCAGCGCACCCACGCGCGAGAACCGGAACAACACCGCGCGCTTGTGCGGCAGTTGCGCCTCGCCGAGTCGTTCACCGCCGATCCGGTCGGCCGCGTACTGGTCGAGCCGCACCGCGACGGGGTGATCGGCCGCGGGGTCGGTGACGACGGCCGTGCACTCGGCCTCGGCCGCGAAGATCGCCGGGATCACGTCCATCCAGAACCGGAACGCGAGGTTCTTGCCGGTCGCCTGTCGCTCGCCGATCGCCCCGTGCACGCCGATGTCCCACGGGTCGGCGTCGTAGTGGTCGGCGACGACGTCGCGGGCCGAGCGGTACAGCTCGACGTACGCGATGGGTTCGCCGCGGAACTCCGCGACGTACGGCCGCTCGTACGTGTCGGTGTACATCTGGGCGAGGTGGGCGGCCCAGCGCTCTATCGACCAGTCCTGCTGCCAGAACGGCGCGACGTGCGGCGCATTCATCCAGGCGTGGATGCGCGCGAGGTCGTCGCCGTCCGGCGCCGCGTAGCGAAGCACGAGGTCGCCGGGCAATTGCGGCAGAGGCGGCGCGGGGGCGACGCGTGCGGACTCGGGCACCCGCTCGTCAATGCGGCGTGCGTGCGCGGTTGGCATCGTCATGACGTCTCCATTCGTCGATCCTGACCCTTCCAAAGTAGCTTAGGCTTACCTAACTTATTGAAGATGGGTGCGGATGCGCGACATGCGCCGGATGCGCAGCCCGCGCGTTCGCGGAACCCCGCGACGAGAGATGGAGAAGTCATGACGAGCGCCTTCGACCGAGACGACGGCCACTTCGTCGTGCTGCGCAACGACGACGAGCAGCACTCCCTGTGGCCGGCCGAACTGCCGAGGCCCGAGGGGTGGGCGACCGTGTTCGGGCCGGATGCGCGCGAGGCGTGCTCGGCCTGGATCCGCGTGACCTGGACCGATCTGCGCCCCCGCTCGCTCCGCGACGCGAGCTGACTCCGGCGCCCCGGCCAACCCGGCGCCTCGACACGGCCCGGCTGCCCCGCGACGCGACCTCCGCACCTGCGGGACTGGGGCATCCGGCCCCTCGTACGAGCGCGGCGACCGGCCGGTGCGTGCCGGCCACCGCGTCGGGATAAGCTTTGGCCCTGGATGTGTCGCGCCGCCCACGTGCGCGCACGCGCGCAGGTCACGTCGATGCTCCATGCCCGAACTACAGCCATGCCCGGACGGCGGTTCGCCTGCCGAGCGACTACACGCGGCCTGTCGGGCCGTGGATGGGATGAAACGTGGATCTCTTTGAGTACCAGGCGCGCGACCTGTTCGAAGCGCACGGTGTTCCGGTTCTGCAGGGCCTCGTCGCGACGACGCCCGAGGAGGCCCGTGCGGCCGCAGAGAAGATTGGCGGCGTCACCGTCGTCAAGGCACAGGTGAAGGTCGGCGGTCGCGGCAAGGCCGGCGGCGTCAAGGTCGTCAAGTCCGCGGACGAGGCGTTCGAGGCCGCGACCGCGATCCTCGGCATGGACATCAAGGGCCACACCGTTGAGAAGGTCATGATCGCGCAGGGCGCGAGCATTGCCCAGGAGTACTACTTCTCGGTGCTGCTCGACCGCGCCAACCGCTCGTACCTGGCCATGTGCTCGGTCGAGGGCGGCGTCGAGATCGAGCAGCTCGCGGTCGAGCGGCCCGAGGCCCTCGCGCGCGTCGAGGTCGACCCGGCGACCGGCATCGACGAGGCGAAGGCGACCGAGATCGTCGCCGCCGCGAACTTCCCGGCCGAGATCGGCGAGAAGGTCGTCCCTGTGCTGCAGAAGCTGTACGAGGTCTACCGCGATGAGGACGCGACGCTCGTCGAGGTCAACCCGCTCGTGCTCACCGACCAGGGCGAGATCATCGCGCTCGACGGCAAGGTCACGCTCGACGAGAACGCCGACTTCCGCCACGAGAACCGCGCCGCGCTCGCCGAGGCCGCGGGCGGCCTCGACCCGCTCGAGGTCAAGGCGAAGGAGAACGACCTCAACTACGTGAAGCTCGACGGCTCCGTCGGCATCATCGGCAACGGCGCCGGCCTCGTCATGTCGACGCTCGACGTCGTCGCGGGTGCCGGAGAGAACCACGGCGGCCAGAAGCCCGCCAACTTCCTCGACATCGGGGGCGGCGCCTCGGCCGAGGTCATGGCGGCCGGTCTCGACGTCATCCTCGGCGACGAGCAGGTCAAGAGCGTATTCGTCAACGTCTTCGGCGGCATCACCGCGTGCGACGCGGTCGCCAACGGCATCGTCGGCGCTCTCACGTCGCTCGGCGACGCAGCCACGAAGCCGCTCGTCGTGCGCATCGACGGCAACAACGTCGAAGAGGGCCGCCGCATCCTCGCCGAATACAGCCACCCGCTCGTGACCGTGGTGCCGACGATGGACGAGGCAGCCGACAAGGCCGCCGAGCTCGCCGCCGCAGCCAACTAGCCCGAACGACAAGCGCAGAGAAAGTACAGGACGAAAACATGTCGATCTTCCTCGACGAGAACTCCAAGATCATCGTTCAGGGCATCACCGGCTCGGAGGGCTCGAAGCACGCGACCCGCATGCTCGCCTCGGGCGCCAACGTCGTCGGCGGCACCAACCCGCGCAAGGCGGGCCAGACCATCACGCTGAACGACACCGAGCTGCCGATCTTCGGCACGGTCGCGGAGGCGATGGAGGCCACTGGCGCCAACGTCACCGTCATCTTCGTGCCCCCGGCATTCGCCAAGGGCGCCATCATCGAGGCCGTCGACGCCGCGATCGAGCTCGCCGTCGTCATCACCGAGGGCATCCCCGTCAAGGACAGCTCCGAGGCGTGGGCTCACGCGCAGGCCGCAGGCACGACCCGCGTCATCGGCCCGAACTGCCCCGGCATCATCACGCCCGGCGTCTCGCTCGCAGGCATCACGCCCGCGAACATCACCGGCTCCGGCCCCATCGGTCTGGTGTCGAAGTCGGGCACGCTGACCTACCAGATGATGTACGAGCTGCGCGAGATCGGCATCTCGACGGCCATCGGCATCGGCGGCGACCCGGTCATCGGCACGACCCACATCGACGCGCTCGAGGCGTTCCAGGCCGACCCAGACACCAAGGCGATCGTCATGATCGGCGAGATCGGCGGCGACGCGGAAGAGCGTGCGGCCGAGTACATCAAGGCGAACGTCACGAAGCCCGTCGTCGGCTACGTCGCCGGCTTCACGGCGCCCGAGGGGAAGACCATGGGCCACGCCGGCGCCATCGTCACGGGCTCCGCGGGAACCGCCGCCGCGAAGAAGGAGGCCCTCGAGGCCGCAGGCGTCCGCGTCGGCACCACGCCGACCGAGACGGCGAACATCATGAAGGAGATCGTCGCGGGCCTGTAGCCCCGCACTCCGGGCGCGTTCGCGCCAGACGATCTCTGCAACGCGGGGCGGCCACGAGGGTGGCTGCCCCGCGTTGCGTCTGCCCGGTGCCGTATGGCAGGGCTACGCTCGAACGCGCATGTCCCAGCGCATCCTCGCCCCGCTCATCACCATCGCCGACGCTCTGCTCGCGGTGGTCCTCGGTGTCCTCATCCCGCTCATCTGCACCACGGCGATCTGGGCGGCGGCCGGGCTCACTGGCGACTGGACGCTCGCGTTCGCGACCGCCGTCGGCGCCTGGGCGCTGTCGATCGGCGGCGACCTCGTCGTCACGCTCGACGCCGGCGTGCTCGGGCCGCTCGGCATCGCCGATCCCATCTCGTTCGGCGTCGGACTCGCGCCGCTCGCGCTCACGCTGGCGACCATCATCCCGGGCCTCCGCAGCGGCGCCCGGTTCCGCGTCGACGACAGCCCGCTCGCCGTCGGCCTCCTCGGGCCTGTCGCGTTCGCCGCCGCCGCCTGGGGACTCGCCGCCGCTGCATCGCACGCCGCGGTCGACATCGACGCGCTCGGAACCGCGCTCATCGGCGGCCTCATCTACCTCGCCTCGCTGGCCGTCGGAGCGCGCGTGTGGGAGCGGATCCCCGACGACGCCCTCGAGCGGTATTCGGCCGGCTGGGGCCCGGATGGGCTCGCCGCCATCGCGCGCGGCGCCGGAATCATGCTGGTTGGCGTCGTCGCGGGGGCGTCGCTGCTCGCCGCGATCGGCATGCTGCTCGGTTTCGGCCAGGTCATCGCCGCGTTCGAGGCGCTGCCGCTGGACATCGTCGGCACCATCGTTTTCGGTCTCGCCCAGCTCGCCTTCATCCCGAACGCCATCGTGTGGGCGATGTCATGGATGCTCGGTCCGGGATTCAGCATCGGCGACGGTTCGTCCGTCGCCCCGCTCGCGACGAACGCGGGCCCGCTTCCGCTCGTGCCGATCCTCGGCGGCATTCCGCAGGGGCTGCCGGCGATCCTGATCGTCGTCGTGGTGCTGCCCGTCGCGGCCGGCGTGTTCGGCGGCTTGGCCATGCGACTCGCGCCGGATGCCGACGCCTGGAACACCGCATGGCGACGGTTCGCGACCCCGCTGCTCGCCGCCCTCGTCTCGGCCCTGGCGATCGCGATCCTCGGGCTCGCCGCCGGCGGC
>JBQDJW010000165.1:0-2869 GCA_052086425.1 Pseudoclavibacter sp.
CCGAGCGCGACGATGCGCCGGCATTCGGCATCTTCGACGTCGCCGGCGGGCGGCCCGACTCGATGCCGAGCACCTGGACGGTCTACTTCCTCACCGCCGACGCCGACCGCGACGTCGAACGTGCGGTCTCGCTCGGCGCGCGCCTGACGTTCGGCCCGGAAGACTCGGTGTACGGACGTATGGCGACGTTCGTCGACCCGATGGGCGCCGCGTTCAACCTCATCGAGCCGCCGCTGCCCGAGCCGGCGACGGGCGCCGCGGCGCCTGGCGTCGTCGACGAACTCCCGGATGTGCCGGATGCGCCAGAGGGTCAGGATGCGGCGGTCGCGAACACGGAATCGGGTGACGATTCCGGGGGAGCGGCGGCCGAGACCGGCGATGGCCCAGATACTGCGGGCGAGCCAAGCGGCGACGCCGGTTCGCCCGGCGACGTCACGCCTGCCCAGGTCACAGTGGAGGACGACGCAACCGGTGTCGACGCGGCCAGCGGGGACGCGATTGGCGGCGTCCCCGCGGCCGTCGAGGCGGAACACGTTGAATCCGAATCGAATGCGCAGGACGCGCACGACTCGGACGATGTCGGTGAAACCGACGAATCCGGCGAATCCGACGAACTCGGCGAAGTCGACGGGTCCGACCCGGCCGAAGCGTCCGAATCCGATGGTGCAGACGAGTCGGCCGATGGCGACGCGGCCGCCGAACCCGCCGAAGGCACAGACGGGCGCGAGGCGCCTCCCGCCCCGTAGCGGGCCCGCGGCAACGAGGCGCAGGCCTGGCGATTACGAGCCAGGCGCTCTGTCCTCGCCGAGCAGTGCGGCGATCTCGGCCGACACGTTGGCGCGCGCCCGCGCCTCCCACGTGCGACGTCCGGCGGTCGTCGAGTACACGTGCGCGCGCTCGAGGTACGCAGCCAGGATGCTCGCGCGGCCGGCCCGGAATTGCGCGTCCGGCACGTGCGCGTATTCGGCGCGCACGGCCTCCGTGTAGGCGCGGTAGCGCTTGTCTCCGGCCGCGAAGATAGCGAGGTCGGCGTCGAGCAGCAGCGCCGCGTTCGCGTCGTCGGCGCCAGGCGACGGCTCGCCCGGCAGTGTTGCGAGCACGAGGCGCACCACTTCGGACACGACCGCGTCCGCCACGACCAGCCCGCCGAGTGCCGCGCGTGCGACCTCGGCAGAGGCGCGCTCGTCCTCGCCGGTGCGGCCCTCGTAGACGGCGTCGTGAAACCAGGCCGCGAGTCGAACCTCGGCGGTGACCGTGGCGCCGTCGTCGGCGAGCTGGTCGAGCGCGAGCAGCACGTCGTACAGGTGAACGTCGTCGTGATAGCGACGGTGGGGCTCGGTCCAGCGGCCGAGTAGCGATTCGCCAACGGCCGCCCAGGCGGCGGCATCGACGGTCGAGATCACGCCGCTGCCCGTGCCCGAGCCGCTGAAGCCCGAGCTGCCGCCCTCGCCCGAACTGGTGCCTGAACCTTCGCCGGCCCCGGCAACGCGACGGCCGAGCGTCGCCCAGTCGTCGCGCAGCCACGCGAGTCGCCGAGAAGCGTACTCGGTAGGTCGGTCGACGGGTGTCACCCGCAGACCCGACGCCGCGAGCCTCGCGACGAGCTCGCGGCTCGGAACGGCCTCTGCACCCGCGGCGACGGCCGCGTCATAGGACTCGGCGATGACGTCGTAGTGGTCGAGATCGAACGCCCGGCGCGAGATTCCGAGCGCGCGGGCGAACTCGTGCAGCTCGTCGTAGCTCGTGTCCGACACCATGTGGCTCCACACGGTGCCGTGTGCCGGCCACGCGGGCGGGTCGATCAGAATCGTCATGACCTCAGCATCCTGAACCTCGTGCCCCGCCCGCGGACCGCAACGCCGAAGCGCCGCCGCCTACGCCTCCGCGCCGCCCGCCGGAGCGTCGGCCGCCTGCTCGGCCTTCTGCGCCTCGAGCTTCGCGCGCACCTCGTCCATGTCGACGGCCTCGAGCGCGCCGATCAACTGGTCGAGCGCCTCTGGTGGCAATACGCCTGCCTGCTGGAAGAGCAGCACGCCATCGCGGAACGCCCAGATCGTCGGGATCGACTGGATGCCGAGTGCGCCCGAGAACGCGTTGTGCGCCTCGGTGTCGAACTTGGTGAACGTGATGTCTTCGTGCTTCTCGGACGCCGCATCGTACGTGGGCGCGAACATGCGGCAGGGGCCGCACCACGATGCCCAGAAGTCGATGAGCGTGATGCCGTCCTTCGCGACGGTGTTCTCGAAAGTCTCGGGGGTGAGTTCGACCGTGGCCATGCGTACCTCGTTTCGTCGTCCGTGCGCGTCGTTCACGCCGTCCCCACCTCAACGAGTGAGACCGTGCGAGCATTCCCGGGCGTACGAACGCCACGCGGCGCCGGAGGCGCTCCCGCCGCACGTGCCCAGACGACGCGCCAAAAGCATCCGGGCCCGGGCGCGGGCGCCGGCCGCGTGCCTACCGCTCGACGAACCGGTACCCCATGCCGCGCACGGTCTCGAAGCGCTCGGCACCGAGCTTTCGTCGCAGGTAACGCACATAGACGTCGACGACGTTCGAGCCCGGGTCGAAGTCGTAGCCCCACACGCTCGAGAGCAACTGCTCGCGGCTGAGCACCTGGCCGGGGTGGCGCATGAACTCGACGGCGAGGGCGAACTCGCGGGCTGAGAGGTCGACCTGGACGCCGTCGGCGGATGCGCGACGCGTGCCGAGGTCGAGGGAGAGCGACCCGACCGCCAGACGCATGGGCTCGCTCGCGGGCGTCTCGTCGGCGCGCAGCCGCAAGCGCACCCGCGCGAGCAACTCGCCGAACCGGAACGGTTTCGGCACGTAGTCGTCGGCGCCGCCGGTGAGGCCCGCGACGGTGTCTTCG
>JBQDJW010000165.1:2879-6176 GCA_052086425.1 Pseudoclavibacter sp.
CGATGTGCGCGCCGTGAGCATGATGACGGGAACCGTCACGCCCATGCCGCGCAGCTCGCGCAGCACCTCGAACCCGTCGATGTCCGGCAGCCCGACGTCGAGCACGATCAGGTCGATCTCGCCGCTCGCACCGACCTCGAGGCCCTCGAGGCCAGTGCCGACCGCGCTCGTCGCGAATCCGGCGGCGCCGAGCCCCTTCGCGATGAACGATCGGATGCGCTCCTCGTCATCGATGATGAGGACGTGACTCATGCGGTCCCTCCCTGGCCTGGTCGTGGCCCAGTGCCGCCGGTAGTGCCGCCGGGGGCGCCGCTGGAAGTGCCGCCGGAGGCGCCGCCCGCCGTGCCGATCTGATCCTCGATCTCGCACGCCGTCGCATCCGGGCCGGGCGCCGTGCTGCGCGGCAGCACGAGCGTGAACGTCGAGCCCATGCCAAGCGCCGACGAGATCTCGACCCGCCCGCCGTGGGCCTCGGCGATGCTGCGCACGATCGCCAGCCCCAGCCCGGCGCCCTCCACACGCTCGCCGCCGCGGTGCACGCGCGCGAAACGATCGAGCACGGTGCCGAGCTGGTCTGCCGGTATGCCGCGCCCCTCGTCGCGAACCGACAACCGGATGCTCGAGGCGTCTTCGACGGCACCGAACGTCACCGAGGTGCCCGGCTCTGAGTACTTCACGGCGTTGGCCGCGAGCTGCAACAGGGCCTGCGTGATGCGCTGCGGGTCGAGCATCGCCTCGCCGTCGACGAACGCGCCGAGTCGCCACGATCGATCTCCGAGGGAGCGCGACTTCTCGAGGGCATCGTCGACGAGGATCCCGATGTGGGTGGACTCCGGCGTTACGAAGTCGGGCCTGCTCGCCGCGGCGAGCAAGGTGAGGTCGGTCACGAGACGGTTCATGCGATCGATCTCGTCGACCACGACATCGCGGGTCGCGCGCGTGTCGGTCGGGTCGTCGGCGTCCATCAGCTCGAGGTGCCCGCGCACGACCGTGAGCGGCGTGCGGAGCTCGTGGCCGACGTCATCGAGCAGGTCGCGCTGCGACGACATGGCGGTTTCGAGTCGGTCGAGCATCGAATTGACCGTCGCGGTGAGGGCGGCGAGGTCGTCGTTGCCGCGCACCGGGATGCGGCGGGAGAGATCGGTGTCGGTGATCTCCTCCGCCGTTGCGCGCACGAGCGCGATCGGGCGCAGCAGCCGGCCGACGAGGAACCAGACGACGCCGACGCCGAGCACGAACACCCCGACGACGAGGGCGAGGCGCCACCACATGGTCGATGCGATGATCTCGAGCTCGGCGCTGCGGTCGAAGGCGAAGATGACGGCGCCCGCCGTGGCGTCCGGCGACGACGAGATCGCGATGGGGATGACGAGGTACTCGTAGTTCGTGATGTTCGTCGTGACCGACCCGCGCACGACCGATGCGCCGTGCGTCAGCGGGTCGATGTGCGACAAGAACTCGGGATCGGCCTCGAGCCGCGTCGACGCTTCGGGCTGCGCGACCCACTCGATCGAGCCGTCGACCATGCCGAGTTCGCCCTCGTTCGGCGAAAGATCGCTGCGTTGAAGTGCGACCCGCACGAGCTGCTCGACGGTCTCGAACGGAACGCCGGTCTCGGGCTCGACCCCATTCTCGGTGAGTTCGATGAGCTCGCTCCATCGGTCGTCGAGCTCGGCGTCGATGCGCCCAAGGATCTGCTGCCGCTGGATGCTGATGTCGAGAAACGTCAGTACGCCGAGCGCGAGGGCGAGCAGCACGACGACGGCGATGACGACGCGGGCGCGAACTGAAGCGCCCGCTCGCCGCTTGGCGGGCACTACGCGCCGGGACGGCCGAACGGCGATCCGCCCGGCTGCTGGCCTCCTGCGGGGTCGTCATCGTCGGCGAAGAGATCCTCGAGCCCGAACGGCGCGTCGGATGCCTCGGTCGCCTGCGTGACCGGCCCCGTCGCCGGGGCCGACTCGCCTCTGGGCCACTCGGGCACGGGAGCGGGCTGTTGGAACGAGCCGTCGACGTCGGAGGGAGCGCCGCCCTGGGCGGGGTGCTGCTGGGTTGGGGGCTCCGTCGTCGGGGATTCTGGGGCCGGCGACTGCTGGGCGAACGGCTGCTGGGCGAACGGCTGCTCGGCGAACGGCTGCTCGGCGAACGGCTGCTCGGCGAACGGCTGCTCGGCGGGAACGTGCTGAGCGGGCATCTGCTGGGTCGGGGCGTCCGCTGGGGGACCGGATGCGGGCTGCGCGTCGGTGAACGGGAACGGCTGCGCGCCGGGTGTCGGTGCAGCGGTCCCTTCTGCCGACGGCTCGGGCCATGCCGGCGCCGAGTCCTGCGCGTTCTCCTGCGCGGCCGGCCACGCGGGCACGTCGGCCGGGGCGTCTGGCCACGCGTTCGCGTCGTGCTGCGGTGCCGAGCGGGCCGACTCGTCGAACGTCGGCCGGTCGAAGACCTGCTGCGCTGGGGTGTGCTGCTCGAAGCCCGGCTGCGCGAACGGGTTCTCGCCATCGAATGAGCCTGGTTCGCTCGGAGCCGGCGGCATCGGCGGAGCGGGCGGGGCGGATGGCCCGGTCGGCGCCGTCGGCGCCTGCGGTGGGAACGGCTCAGACGGGTGCGGAGCCGGGTCGGGCGCCGGGAACGCGTCGCCCCCGCTCGAGGGCGGCCACGACGAGGCGCTCGCGGTGCCTGGTTCGACCTCGGACGACTCCTCGCCCGCCGACGGCCAGCCGGTCCCGGCCGGCTCGCCGGTCGACGGCCACGCGTCGCCGGTTTCGGGCGACTGGGCGGCCGGTTGGTCGGACGGCGGCCACGTCGGGGCGTCAGCGGCAACGGATGCGTCGGGGACGACGGATGCGTCCGTGGCCTGGTCTCCTGCCGGCTGCCACGTGCCGTGCACGGGCGCCGGAGCGGCCGCGGCCTGGCCGTCATCGGCGGGCGTCCACGCGTTGGGCTCGGCGGCAGCAGCCGGGGCGACGTCGTCCGCGCCCGCGTTCGGCGCGCCTGTGCCGGTTTCGGCGTCCGCCTCGCGACCCCAGGCGTTCGCCAGTCCGGCAAGCGGTGCCGCACTGCCGTGCGCCTCGTCGCCGTGCGAAACCTCAGCATCCGGACCATCGGCATCTGTCTGCCGCAGCCACGGGGGAGCTTCGTCGAGCCCGGAATCGCTCTGCGCTGGGGCCCCGTCTGGCCCACCGAATGAGCCGGGTTCGGCAGACGAGCCCGTCGCCGGGGCGAAGGCCGAGTCGTTCGAACCGGCAACGTCTCCGGCGTCATCGTCGGCGACTCCGGCGACTCCGGCGACTCCGGCGA
>JBQDJW010000166.1:0-611 GCA_052086425.1 Pseudoclavibacter sp.
CGTCTGCCTCATCGGCGTGCCGCTCGCGGCCCTCCTGCTCCCCGTGTTCTTCGGCACGAGCGGCACCCGCGAGCGCCTCGATCGACTCGACGCCCTCGAATCGTGGACCCGCAGCCTGGCGGGACTGACGGTCGCGGGCGCAGGGCTCGAGCAAACGATCACGGTGAGCCTTTCGAGCGCCGGATCGGCGATCCGCCCGCACGTCGCAACGCTCGTGGCGCGCATCAACGCACGATGGCGAACGGCGACGGCGCTGCGCTCCTTCGCGGACGACATGGCCGACCCGACGTGCGACCTCATCGTCATGCACCTGCTCCTCGCGGAGCGCATGCGTGGGCCGGGGCTGGCCCGCGCGCTCGAAGACCTCGCCGACAGCATCGCCGAGGAGGTACGGGCGCGACGCTCGATCGAGACTGACCGCGCCAAGCCGCAGCAGAACGTGCGCATCATCACGCTCACGACCCTGCTGCTGCTTGTCGCGATGCCGTTCGTCGGCTCGTTCATGGCGCCGTACTCGACGCCGAACGGCCAGCTGTTGCTCGCCTGCTGGATCGCCGTCTACGCCGCGATTCTCGTGTGGATGCGCCGAATCGCCAGGCCTCCGAAGGCGT
>JBQDJW010000166.1:621-6147 GCA_052086425.1 Pseudoclavibacter sp.
GATGCTGCTTCCGGAGCGCGCGACATGACGCACGCACTCGCCCTCGCGATCCCCGGCGTCGTGCTCGCCCTCGCCGTCGCGGCGCTCATCGCGGCGTTCGTCCCGGCCAGGCCGGCCCTCTCGGCGGCCCTCGACCGGCTCGGTTCGGCGGGTTCGCGCGGCCAGGGCGGGTCGAGCGGCTCGGGGTCGGGAGCTGGAGCGGCATCAGGATTATCGGCTGGAGTGACGGAGCGACCGCGGTGGGACATGCGCCTGGGGGCCTGGGTGCAGGCGAATCTGCCCGATTTCCCGATCTTCGCACCGCCGGTGATCGACCTGCGACTCGTCGGCATCGCGCCGGCGACCTTTTACCGAGACAAGGTCATGCTCGCGGCCCTCGGGCTCGTGGCGCCCGGCGTTTTCGGCATCGTCATGAATGGGTTCGGCTACCTCCCGGTTCTGCTTCCCGCTGCCCTCGGGCCCGTGCTCGCGATCGGGCTCTGGTTCGCGCCCGACCGCGACGTGCGCGTGCGGGCGCAGGCGGCGCGCACCGAGTTCGCACGAGCCGTCGCCGTGTACCTCGAGCTCGTCGCCTCGGAGCGGAAACGCGGGGCCCCGGCCGGGCAGGCGCTCACGACGACTGCCGAGGTCGGCACCACGTGGGTCTTCACGCGCATCCGGGAGGAACTGACGCGTGCGCGACTCGCGGGGACCGCCCCGTGGACGGCGCTCGGCGGACTTGCGGACGAGATCGGCGTGCCGGAGCTCACCGACGTCGCGAAGATCGTCCGTCTCTCGGGCGAAGAGGGCGCATCCGTCGCCGATTCCCTGCGGGGACGCGGTCGGACGCTCCGGACGCAGCTGCTGGCCGACGAGCACGCGAAAGCCAATCAAGCGTCCGAGCGGATGAGCGTGCCCCTCACCTTCCTCGCCTTCGTGTTCGTTGGCGTCGTGCTGACGCCACTCGTGCTGAACCTGCTCGCATGACCGCGCTTGCCGTCGCGCTTGTCGTCGCGTCCGTCGCCGTATCCGTCGCCGTATCCGTCGTTCACTGTTCGGCAGATCTCACCGAATCTTTGGATTTTTTCGCCGCCCCCTGTCCGATTCCCGCCCGTTTTTCGCCCCTCTTTCTGTGAGACCACAAGGAGTCCCGTCATGCGAACGCTCATCGACCGCACCTGCGCCGCCGCCACGATCAAGCTCGCCGACCTCCGCGCGCGCCGCGACTCCGGCGCCGAGACGACGGAGTGGATTTTCATCGTCGTCGGCGCGCTCGTGATCGGCGGCATCATCATCGCGGCCGTCACCGCCTTCGTCGAGGGCCAGGTCTCGCAATTGCCCGGCACGGAATGAGCGCGGCGACGATGATCGCCGCGTCGCGCCGACGGCGGGTTGACCGCGGCGAGCTCGGGGCGTCGAGCGTCGAGTCGGCGCTCGTGCTGCCCGCAGTGATCCTCGTGTTCTTCGCGATCATCCAGGGCGCCGCCACGTTGCACGCGGGAAACGTCGCGCAGTCGGCAGCTCAGGCCACATTCGAGGCCGCACGGCTCTACGCGAGTTCGCCAGAGGAGGCGGCCGAGGTGGGGCGCACGACGGCGGATTCTGCCGGCACCGCGCTGACCGACGTCGACGTGAGCGTCGAGATCACCGACGTGACGGTTGTGGTGACGGTGTCGGGCAGCGCCGTCTCGATCGTTCCCGGCGTTCCCATCCGTGTCGAACGCACCGTCACCGGCCAGCTCGAGCGATGGGTGGAGTAGTCGTGCGTCGCGTTCTCACATGTGCTGCCGCTTTGGGCGCGGCGCGCGCGCCCGCACCCGCACCCGCACCCGCACCCGCACCCGCACCCGCTGGAGCATCGCACCGTCTTGCGGGGGCGTCGCGACGTTTCGAGGGTCCGCCGCAACGTTCTGCTGGGCGATCCCGGGAGTACACGCGGTCCGAACGGGGCGCAGCATCGGTCGAGCTCGTGTTGATCGCGCCCGTCCTCGTCGCGATCGTGCTGCTGCTCATCGCGGCCGGCCGGGTCTCGATGGCGAGCGTCGCCGTGGAGTCGGCGGCCGCGGCGACCGCGCGCGCCGTCTCGCTCTCGTCGTCGCTCGACGCGACGACGGTCGCGAACGACGTGGCCTCGGCGACGCTGACGGAACAGAACGTGCCCTGCTCGCTCATGACCGTCACGGTCGACGCGGCGGCCCTCGACGCCGACCTCGGCGTCTACGGGTCGGTCGAGGTCGAGGTCACCTGCGTCGTCTCGCTCGGGGACGTCGCGCTGCCAGGGCTCGGCGGCAGCCGCACCCTGACGGCGACCGCGACGAGCCCCGTCGACCCGTTCCGCGCGAAGGAGTAGCCCGTGCACCAGCATCGAACTCTGCGTGGCCTCGCCGCGCTCGCGGCGCTGATCGCCCTCGTCGTCGGCGTTCCACTCGCGCTCATAGCGCTCGCCGGCAACCCGTTGCCGCCGTCGTTCGATGCGCTCGTGCTCGCATTCACGACCCCCGATCTCGGCGGGGTCTTCCTCATGGAAACGGTGGTGCCATGCCTCGCATGGCTCGCGTGGGCGTATCTCGTCGGATGCGTCGCGCTCGAAGCCGTCTCCATGGCGCGCGATCTGCGTTCGGCGGCGGGCCCGACACGGCGTGGTGCAGGTCGTGACGCCGAACGGCGCGGGCCTGGCCGCCGGCTCGCCGGGGCCCTCCTGACGGCCGTCGTCATCATGATCGGCGGGAGCTCGATCATCGCGCCCGCGAGCGCGGTCGAGCCGGCAGCCGCGGTGCAGGTGCTCGCGCCGATCACCGTCGACGACAGGGCGCAGCACGGCGACCGGGCCGAACTCGGCGATGGCTCGGCGCCCGGATACGACATCGACCACTCCGACGCCTCTGCCGTTCGGTCCGACGAAGGCGCGGAGCCCGGAGCGAATGCCACGGGCCCGGTCGGCGACCGACAGGCCCCAGCGATCGTGGTTCGGGAGGGCGACTCGCTGTGGTCGCTCGCCGAGGCCTACCTCGGCGACGGGGCACGGTACCCCGAGATCGTCGATCTCAATCTCGGGGCCTCGCAGGCCGACGGCGGCGCCCTCTCCGACGATTTCTGGGTCACGCCGGGCTGGCGACTCGAGCTCCCGGCGGACGCAACGGGGGCCGCGCAGGGCGGCGTCGAGGAGGATCCCGGGGCCGACGATGGATCGACGCCGGACGCGTCAGCCGGCGACGGCACTGTCGACGATGACTCGGGCGACGACGCGACAGACGACGCCGTTTCGGACGCCAACGGGTCGGTTGCCAGCGGGCCGGACAACGACACCCCCGACGCACATGCCTCGGACGACGACGAGCCTGGCACGCCGCCCGACGAGGTGGTGGTCGCCGAGGGTGACACGCTCTGGTGGATCGCGGAGGAGTACCTGGGCGAAGGCTCGCGGTACGACGACCTCGCGGCCGCATCCGGTATCAGCGATCCGTCGAGCATCATGCCAGGCGACGTCGTCGAGGTCGGCGCGGCCGCGGCAATGCCCGGAGACACGGGAGACGGGCAGGAGAACGACACCGGCGGCAACACGGGCGACGAGGGCCACGGCCAGCACGACGGCGACGACGCCGACGGATCGGCGCCGGGCGACAGCGGCCCCACGGAGGACGACGGCCCCGCGGACGACGACGAGGATCCGGACGGCGCTGCTTCGGACGACGAGACCTCCGTGCCGGCTCTCCCCGTGTCCACCGATCCCCCGCCGGCAACGGACCCGTCCGAGCCGGCTCCCTCCGAGTCCCCCGCGCATCCGGGACCGGCACCGACGACGAGCGCGCCGCCTGCGGAGGCATCGCCCGCCGAGTCGTCGCCGTCCGCGCCCGCGGAGCAGAGCAACGGCATATCCGGTGACGCAGACGGCGAGGCGGCCGACGGCGAACCCGGCAATCCGGTCGACGGAGACGGGCGCGGGGCGCTCGGCGATCAGGCGAGCGGGCCGTTCGATGAGATCCCGGATGCCGTCAACCTGCAGACGATCGGCGGGATCGGCGGCGTGCTCGCCGCCGGCCTGCTCGGCTGGCTCGGCCTCCGCCGCGCCCTGCAGCGGCGTCGGCGCCGCGCGGGCGAGCGCATCGCCATGCCGGAACCCGAGCTGGCGGCCTTCGAGACCGAGCTCCGCTCGCTCGACTCGACGACGGCCGTCTTACAGGTCGATCGAGTCATGCGGACGCTCGCCGCACGAGCGCAAGACGGCCAGGAGTCGATGCCCGCGACGGCGGTCGTGCGCGCCGAATCCGACGCGATCGTCCTGTATCTCGCCGAACCGGGAACGCTGCCGGAGCCGTTCATCCCCGTCAGCGACGACGAATCAGCATGGTCCGTCGACGCGTCGCGGTTGCCGGCGCTCGACCGCGAACCGTCAGCGCCGGCGCCCGCGCTTGTTTCGGTCGGCGTCGACCGCAGCGGCGCCATGGTGTTCGTGAATCTCGAGCAGCTCGGCGTCGTGACGATCGACGGCGATGCCGACCTGATCCGATCGGCGCTCCTCGCGCTCGCCGTCGAGCTGGCGACCTCGCCCTGGGCGGACGATGTGCGCTTGACACTCGTCGGGTTCGACGACGACCTGACTGAACAGCTCGCGACCGGCCGTATCCGGCACGTCGCGTCGCTCGCCGACGTGACGTCGGAGTTGGGTGCACACCAGCAGCACGTGCGAACGGCCCTCGACGAGCTCGGCGCCGATTCGCCGACGGCCGCGCGAACGGCGGGTCAGGACGCCGAGTCGTGGGGCACGGAGATCGTCGTCATCGGGCGGGCCGGCGGGGCGGGAACACCGGCCGATGACTCGACATACGCTCGCGCGCTCGACGACCTCGCCTCCATCGCCATCGATGAGCCGCGGGTCGGCGTCGCAGTCGTCGTCGGCGGCATCGACGAGAACGGGTGGCACCTCGAGCTTCGCGACACCGACGACGCGACCCTGCACTTGCCCGACGACGCGGGGTCGCTCGAGATCGATCCGCAGACGCTCGTCGCGGCGGAGCTCGACCGCATCGTGGAGCTCGCGAGAATCACGGCAATCGACGCGACCGGTCCAGTTCACCGCCTCGAATCCGACGAGGACTGGACCCTGTCGTTGACCGTCGAGCCATCGTCCGACGCAGACGGTCCTGATGCCGACGACGAGGTCGTGTCGTTTCCGGATGCGGGTGAACCGGCACTCGACAGCGCTGACGGCACGCACATGGGCGACGTCGATGAGTTGGGCGCCGACGATGCGGAGCCGGATTCCGGCGGCGGGAGCGCGGGCGCGGGCGCCACAGGCGCTACCGTCACTGGCGGACCCGGGACCTCCGACGCAGACGCAGACGCAGACGCAGACGCAGACGCAGACGAGCACGCTGTCCCGGGCCCACACGACGTCGCCCCTCGCTCAACGGAACTCTCAGCATCCGGGGCTTCACCCGACACGGTCGCCGCCGGCTCCGCGACGAGCGCCGCTGCCGCCGCGCCCGTCGTGAACGCCGCACCCGCCGAGGGCGTCGGGGCTCGCCGCCGCCGTGGCGTCGCGCGCCG
>JBQDJW010000167.1:0-3369 GCA_052086425.1 Pseudoclavibacter sp.
CATGTGCTCCGCCGCTTTGGCGGCGGAGCCAATGAAGGCGCCGTGCCCGTGCGTGCGCGCATTGTGCACGATGAGATCGCGGATCGTGTACCTCTCGTCGATCGCGAGTCGATAGAAGATCTCGAGACGCGAACGGGAAACGACGGCGCTGTTGAAGTCGAAGCGCTCGGCGGGAATGCGGTCATCGTCACCGAGGTCGCTGAGGTCCATGCCGAGGCGACCCTGCAGCGTGATGCGACCGGTCGTCATGTTGACGTGCTCGGCGAGGTCATTGGCGATTTCGCGGGCCTCGGCATCGGTCTCGCCGATGATCGGCACGAGTCCCGGCAGGATCTTGACCTGGTCGGGTCGACGGCCGATGTCCCGCTGCTTGCCGTGGAACATGTCACGGAACTCGACCGACTTGCGCAGGTCTGGCTGAGCGGTATAGATCGCGTCGCCGAATCGCGCGCCGAGCGCCATTCCTTCGCCGGAAGACCCCGCCTGGGCCATGACCGGGCGCCCCTGCGGCGATCGGCGCATATTGATCGGACCCTTGACGTCGAAGAATTCCCCGCGATAGTCGAGCTCGCGGATCTTGTCGGGATCCCCCCACAGCGCACGCTCGGTGTCAACGACGATGGCGTCGTCGCTCCACGAATCCCACAGCTGCGTGACCACCTCGACGAACTCCGTCGCCCGGCGGTAGCGATCCTGCGGCGAAGGCATCTCGGCCATGCCGAAGTTCTGGCTGCCACCACCCGAAGTGACGATGTTCCAGCCGGCGCGGCCACCCGACAACGAGTCGAGCCCGCTGAACTGACGTGCGCAGTTGTAGGGCTCGGTAAACGTCGTCGACATCGTGCCGATGAGCCCCAAATGCTTCGTGACGGCCGCGAGTGCACTCAGCGTCGAGATGGGCTCGTAATGCCCCGATACCGTCGGGTCCATGCCTGGGACTTTGCCGGCGTCGACGGTATCACCGAAGAAGATCGCGTCGATCTTCGCGGCCTCAGCACGCTTAGCCATATCGACCACGAGGTCGAGGTAGCCGAGCTCGTCGGCACGGCTACCGGGGCGCATCCAGCTGTCGTAGTGGTACCCGGCCGTGATCATGAAGACCGTGAGAGTCATGTGCTTGTTGGGGGTCGACATGGGCAGCTCCTCGATGAACCTGGCGACAACATCGTCATTATCGCTTGTTATTGACAGTATGGAGTGGTGGGCTCGACTCCGCAAGAGGCGAGCCCACGGTCACCCGACAGCCCGGGCCCACTTCAGTCCTCGGGCGCCGATCCGCCCGACAGCGCGGCTGAACGCCCGCCGCCTTCGCCGGCTCGGAACACCTCGATGGCTGTGTCGAGCACGACCTGCGCCGCGGGGCTCAGGTCAGAGTTCTCCGGCCATGCCACGATCGTCGACTCGACATAGCCGCCCCTGAGCGGTCGATAGGTGAGCGGGAGCCCCTCGGCTGTCTTGTCTCCGTACGGGCGCTGAATCTGAAACGCGAAACCCAGGCCGCGCCCCACGAACGAACGAACGAGCTCTGTGTTGTCCGATCGGTACGGCACGTCGGGCGTGACCCCGATCGCCCGGAACGTCTCGATCGCTCGCTCGACGCTCGGCGAGATGTCGAGCAGGATCATGGGTTCATCGGCAAGCATCTCCACCGAGATCGACGGAAGAGCCGCCAGCGGATGATCGGCACTCAGCATGACGAGCGATGGCATCGAGTGAAGCGTGACCCACGAGAACCCCGGCGGCAGATTGTGCAGCACCATGATCGCCAGGTCGATGGTGCCGGCCGTGAGCCCCGCCTGCAGCGGCGATCGATGCGGCGCGAGCGTCACCTGCAGGTCGATTCCCGGGTGCGCCTCGCGCAGCCGCATCAGAATCGGCGGCACGAGCGTCGCCGCGCCCGATTCCGGGCAACCGAGTGTCACCGTGCCCCTCACCGCTCCGCTGATGCCCACCGTGCGCTCGTGCAGCGACGTCGCGTCCCGCAGCAGCCGCAGCGCCTCGCCGACGAACGCTCGTCCGGCGGACGTGAGCGTGACCCCCTGAGACTTCTTTCGCACCGTGAGCGTGACGTCGAGCTGCCGCTCCAGTTGCGCGACACCGGCCGCGAGCGCCGACTCCGAAACGTGCATCGCCGCTGCGGCATCGCGCAGCGTTCCCGCGTCGGCGACGGCGACGAAATACTCGAGCTGACGCAGAGTGAAAGGGACCATATCTCAATTTTATAGGGAAAGCTTCGCTGAATATCGCGTTTTACATGTGACACGAACGCGTCCAAACTCATCAGCACACCGACGAACCGCATCGATGCCCAACGATGGGCTCTGCACATCGCTCTCCCCACTCAACGAAGAGGAAGACCATGAATCGACTCGCCGCCCTCGGCGCCATCGCACTCACCACAACGCTCCTGACCGGATGCGTTTCAGGCACCGGCGGCAGCTCAGACGCCGAGGCCAGTGACACAGCGATGACGATCACCGTGGCGACAGCGCCTTCGCTCGTCGGCATGCCGGTGCAACTCGCACTCGATCTCGGATATTTCGCCGACGAAGGGCTCGACGTCGAACTCGTGACCGCGACGAGTCCGGCCGAGCAGGCGCCGCTGCTGCTCTCGGGCGAGGTGCCCTTCATCTACTCGAGCGTGCACGACACCCTGCTCGCGGCAGGCCAAGGGATGCCGTTCCAGCTCGTCGTCCCCATGGCGATGTCTGCACCCGCCGGGCTCGACGGAGCCGGCTTCGGCAACCTCATTGTCGCCGCAGACGGCGATATCGAAGAACCCGCAGACCTCGAGGGAAGAACCGTCGGCGTGACCTCGATCGGCAGCGTCAGCTATATGGATCACGTGATGAAGCTCGAGCAGCTCGGTGTTGACGTGGACGCGGTGCAGTGGGTGGAGGTGCCGGTTCAGCGCAGTGTCGCCGCACTAAATCAGGGCCAGGTCGATGCCGTGACGTCATCCGAGCCGTTCGGCACCATCGCGGTCGAAGCCGGCGACGCACGCTTCCTCTACTCGACCGACGATGTCATTCCCGAAATCTGCGTGCTGGGTCTTGTGACCAGTCAGGAGTATGCGTCGCAGCACCCCGACGTCGTCCAGGGCGTTGCCAACGCCGTGCTTCGCGCGAATGCGTACGCCACGGAGCATCCAGAGAAGATCCAAGAACTCGCGGCGCCGACCTTTGAGATCTCGCCAGAGCTCGCGGCGCTCATGCACACGCCGACGTACCCAGACCGCCCCTTCCAGCTCGAAGACGTCGTCCCGCAACGCGATCGCATCGAGCGCTTCGATTCCGAAGCACCACTCCCCGACCCCGAGTCGATCCTGCTAGACGCTGAAATCCGCGCCGGCATCACCCCGTGAGCCTT
>JBQDJW010000167.1:3379-6123 GCA_052086425.1 Pseudoclavibacter sp.
CTCCGCTCCACTGCGACGCTCCTCGCGTTTCCAAGCACCGTTCTCGACCTTCGGAGTCCCATCCAAGTTGAAGACTGATCGCTCCCACTTTCGCCAACTGGGCCCCGGCGGGCCGCTCGTACCGCCGCTCGGTCTCGGCTCGTGGCAAACGTGGGACCGGATGTCGCGCGACGACGCCATGGCGGCGATCACCCTCGCGACCGAGCACAATGCCGGGCTCTTCGATATCGGCGCAGACACCTCGGGCCCGCACCTCGATGAGATGTCGACGACCGACGTCGACTTCGGGACCGCGTTCCGCGAGAGCGGCGTCGCCCGCGACGACGCGACGACCGCGTCGGCACTCCACCGATACCAGCATTCCCACACCCCGACCACCCACGGCACGTCGATCTCTCAGCCACACCCATTTTGCCGCGCTGCGGCACCCATCTAGGAGAAGAATCATGAACGCATCCACGTCCATCCGTCGCCCGCTCAGCCCCGGCGGCCCTCTCGTTCCGCCCCTCGGGCTGGGCTCGTGGAACACCTGGGACCGCATGTCCCCCGAAGAGGCGGTCACCATGATCACGACCGCCGTCGAGGGCAATGCGGGCCTGTTCGACGTCGGCAGCTACAGCTCGGGCCCCCACGTCGATGAGCAGTCGAGCACCGATGTGCTCTTCGGCAACGCGCTGCGCTCCTCCGGTGTCGACCGCGACGACGTCACCATCTTCGGCAAGCTGTGGCTCTGGGAGTGGCCCGGTCACACGTTCCGTGAACAGGCCGAGCACATCCTCGAACGCTCCGGGCTCGAGAAGTTCGATGCGCTGGTCGTCGGCGCCTACCCGGCGACGCCCGACGTCGCCCGCCTCACCGAGGAGATCGGCGGACTCGTCGCGGATGGCCTGGCCAATGCCTGGGGCATCAGCAACTGGATCCCTGCCGACGTGCACACGGCACTCGACGTGGCGAAGCAGTCCGACCTCGCTGCGCCGGTGTTCGCGCAGCTGAAGTACAGCATCGCCCGACGCTCGATGGGTGAGGGCGAGAAGTACTCGGCGCTCTTCCGCGATGGCACGCTCACGATGCAAGCCTCCGACATGTTCGAAGGCGGCATCCTCGCCGGCAAGTTGCAGCCCACGCGACGCATTGGGCTCGATGACGGCGGCATCCGCTCGCAGATCATCGACGCGTACCCGGCCATCGAGCGCGTCGCCGCCGAGTTCGGAGCAACTCCCGCCCAGGCTGCGATCGCCTTCTGCCTCGCCTACGAGCCGACCTCCAACGTGCTGTTCGGCGCCTCGCGTCTCGATCAGCTGCGCAGCAACCTCGCGGCGCTCGAACTCGTCGAGAAGCACGGCACCGAGCTTCGCACCGCGCTCGACGAATTCTGGCTCGACCGCGGGGGCGTCCCGGCCGGCTGGATCGCTGAACCGGCCGACGCGCTCGTCGCCTGGTAGGTGCCGTCACGCATCCGTCGTTCGCACCGACCGGCGGATGCGTCGTCGCACCGGCCCACGTGATACCGCTGCTCCCGCTGCGACCCGACGGCGACGTCACCGTATGCGTCTCCCTCTCCAGCCACTGAAGAACTGGACAGGCATCAACGTGTCAACATAACGATTCCGGCGTGCGACGCGCGCGTTCACCGTCATCGGTGCATCCGTACTCGTCATGACCGGGCTCGCCGCAATGATCCGTACCGCACGGGCACGCACGCCAACGACGTCTTGTTCATCAGGCCCGTGTTCGATAAGGGGCGTGCGGTCGGGTACGTCACCATCAAGGCGCACCAGCTCGATATCGGCGGTTCGGTGCCCGGTGGCTTCTCGGTCACCAAGACGAGCGCCTACGAGAACGGCCTCGTCCTCTCGCGACGCCTCCTCGTTCGCGACGGTGAGATCCTGCCCGAGACCTGGTCGCTCATCATGGACAACGCGCGCTTCGGCCCGCTGCTCGGCGCCGACATCCTCACGGTCATCTCGTGCCTCGACCTCGGTGCCGAACTGCTGCAATCCTCGGTCGAGCACTACGGGGCCGACGCGGTGCTCGGCACGATGCAGTACATCGTCGACGCCGATGCCGAGCGCATGACCGAGGCGCTCGAGTGCATTCCCGACGGCGAATCCAAGGGCGAGGGCCTGCTCGACGCGAAGACCGCGATCGGTGTTGCGCTGAAGTTCTTGCTTGATCCCGACAACACCTTCACATCGGGCCTGTACCGGTGCGTCGGCATCGCTCTCCCCGTCGCGTCGATTATTTCGTCGTTCTCGCCGGACGGTGTGGTCTTCGCCTATGGCGAGCCGACGAACGTGATCCTCACAGGAATCCTCAGAGCGCTCGCAGCGCCCCTCGGCGAGCTCGCGATCGCCGAGGACTACGGCTCGCCCAACATGCACACGGCGTTCGGCACAACCGAATCCGGTCACCCGCGGGTGTCGACGGGTGTTGGCGGCGGCGATCACGGCCTGTGGGGCGCGACGCGCGCGGGCGACGCCGACAGCTTCATACTCTTCATACAGGTCAATGGTCTGGCGATTCCCCTTGAGGCCAGCGAAGCGGATGCACCGGTCGCCGCACTGCGACGCGCATACGTGACCGACACGGCCGGGGTGGGGTATCACCGCGGCGGTGCCGCCGTGATGAAGGATACGAAGTAGCTTGCACCCGCAGGACACAGTCCCCTGACGCTGCGCCTCAAGGAACAGACGGGCTTCGGCGCCAACGGCGGCGAAGGCGCCGTTCGGCCGGCCGTGTGGATG
>JBQDJW010000168.1:0-6110 GCA_052086425.1 Pseudoclavibacter sp.
CGTCTGCGTCGCGGTGGCGTCAGGTGTCGTCGTCATCGGGGCTCCTAGCAGTGGGCTGCGGGTCGGAACTGTACACGTCCCTCGTGGCGCCTCCGTGACGCGGTCGGCGAACCGCGCCGACGCTCCCCGCTAGCGGTTGCGGTCGAACGGGTTGATCGCGTCGAGGCCGTTGCCGACCCACGCGACCGCGCCGTCGAACCACGATTTGAAAGCCGGAATGCCCTCGTAGCTCGTGAGCCCGAGCGAGACGCCGCCCGCCCCGATGCCGATCGGCCCGGGGATGAACGCCGCTGTGCCGAGCACGCCGCGCATGGCGCCCGAGAACCCTGACGCCTGGTTGCTGCCGACCTGTTCGAGGCCGCTGAAACCGCTCATGCCGACGAGACCCCGGCCAGAGCCCTCCTTCGACCCGAAGTCGGCGAGTGGGCCGTCGGGGCGCGAGAGCGTCATGAGCGACGACGAACCATCGCCGACCCCGAGGTCCTTCATGACGGTGGCCGGTGTGCTCGATCCGCCGCCGGAGCCGCCAGACCCACCCGAGCCGCCGCTGGACCCAGACGAGGAGTCGCCGCCGCTCGGCGCATCCGGTGTCGTGGCCGCTGGCGTGAGCAACTGGCTCTCGCTCGCGGGCGACGACGCCTGATCGACCGGCGCGGGCGCATCCGCCTGCGGCATGTCGGGAACGAAGGTCTCGATCTTCGTCCACTCGGTTTGGTACACGTTGCCGAACGGGGTCTCGAACATCGTCGTGGTGCCGTGTTCGATCGAGATGCCCGTGCCGCCGGAAGCGCCGGTGCCGCCGGACGGACCGGAGCCGCCGTCGCCGATGTTGAAGATGTCGCGGATCAGCTCGATCAGGCGGTCGAGGAGCGAGGGTTCCTTGACCGCGGGGCCGCTCCACGTCGGACCGTTCGGATTGGCGAGGCCTGGCTCCTTGATCGCTGGACCGCCCTCGAGCGGACCGATCGGCTTGATGGGGGTCAATTCCTTGAACGCGGGGCCACCCTCGAGCGGACCGATCGGCTTGATGGGGGTCAATTCCTTGAACGCGGGGCCGCCCTCGAGCGGGCCCGCGAAGATCGGCGGGTTCGGCAGGAACGGAAGCGGTCGCCACAGTTCGGGCGTGGGGAGGCGGGGGAACTCGATCTTCGGAATCGGGCAGATCGGGAAGAACGGCGAGGGGAGCCACGGGAAGAAGATCGGCAGCCGCGGCACCGGGCAGAACGGGAAGATCGGCACGAATGGCATCGGCAACTTGATGACCAGCCAGGGGCCCGACGTGCCGTCGCCCGCGCTGGCCTCATCCTGCGCCTCGGCGTGGCGGACGAGCGCCTTCTGGTGGATCTCGAGCACGATCGCGAGGGCCTTCAGCTCGGTCGCGACGGCCGCGTCGTAGTCCGTCTTGAACGTGACTGCGTCGGGCCCTCCCCACAGTGCGCCGTCGACCTGACCCCGAGTCGTCTCGGCGACGTCCATGACGACGTCGCTCCGGCGCCCGAACCGTTCCGCGATGATGCGGAGCGCCGTCGTGTTCGCCCCGTACATGCCGCTGGCCATTGATCCGTCCCGTTTCCTGTTCGGTGTTGCCGCGTCCCGCATCCGAATTCATCTCATGCGGCCGTTCGCTCGGCACGTCTCGCATCCGAATTGCCCGGCGGATGCGCGCGGTCTCGTTCGCGGCGTGCCGACCGCGAGCGAGCGGTCGAGTCAGTCGAACGGGTTGATCGCGTTCCAGCCCTGGCTGACCTTGTCGCCGACCCAGAGCGCCCCGTCCTTGACGCCGTTCGCAGCCGCGTTGACGGTGTCACGGACGACGGGGATGTTCTCGTACGCGGCGATGCCGACGCTGATGCCCGCGGCCGTCCAGCCGACGGGGCCGGGGATGAACGAGGCTGCACCGAGCACGGCCTTCGTCGTGCTCCAGGCGCCGGCCCCGACGTCACCGTTGCTGAAGTGCTGGTAGGCGGCGAAGCCGTCCATGCCGACCGCAAACCCTCCAAGTCCGCGGCCGAGCAGGCGCCCCTCCTTGCCGAGGAACGACTGGATCGCGTCGCTCGTGCGACTGAGCTTGCTGATGTCGGTCACGCCGTCTGCGCCGGTCACGAAGTGCTGGAACGGCTTCAGGCCGAGCGTGCGGTCGACGAGGCCGGCGATCTTGTTCTCGAGGAACACCGAGAGCGGCTTGGCCTGCAGCATGTCGGTGGTCCACTTGAGCGGCTTGTACAGGAAGCCGGCCCGGCTCGCCTCGAGCGCGGCCTCGATGCCGGCGCCCGTCTTGCCCCAGCCGGGCACATAGCCCGTGATGCCCTGCCAACCCGTCGTGAAGAACTTGCCGAAGACCCCCGGGTGCGTGATGGCGTACCCGGCCTCCATCAGGAACCTGAGGCCGCGGAGCGGGTTGCGGATGTCCGGATAGAGGTGGAGCCAGTTACGAGGGTCGACGCCCTTGAGGATGTCGGGGAAGAAGGGAATCTTCTCGAACGGCCCCGGGAAGCCCGGGCTGCCGAATCGGCCGGCGCCGCTCGCCTCATCCTGCTCGTCGGCCTGCCGGAAGAGCTCCTTCTCGCGATTCTCGAGCACGATCGCGAGCGCCTTGAGCTCGGTGACAACGCGGTGGTCGTAGTCGTCGCGGTATTGCTCGGCGTCCTGGCCGAGCCACTCGACGCCGTTGACTTCACCGAGCGTGGTCGTGGCGACGGCCTGCACGCCGTCGCTCCGCTGCCCGAATCGCCCGGCGATCACTCGCAGCGCAGCGGTGTTCGCTCCGTACATGCCACCAGCCATGTGCAAGCCCCGTTCCCTGTCGTCGACCGCACCGAGATCCACCTCGTGCAGCTCTGAAGTTGTCGTTCGTCGTCGCCCGGCGGCCGCGGCCGCGCAGGCACGACGTCGTCGCGTGCGCCCAATGAACCGCCCCAAGATCCACCCCGAGCGGTTCGCACTCAACCTAGGGCGCTGGACGCTGTTTGTCGTTGGGGAGAACTCCCCATGCCGCGTGTCGCGCCGCGTTTCGGCGGTCGCTGCGCAGCGCACGGATGCCCTGGAGAAAGCCCAGCCAGCAGCTGAGGAGCAGGAGCGTC
The DNA here is from genome assembly GCA_052086425.1 of Pseudoclavibacter sp. Classification (GTDB taxonomy): domain Bacteria; phylum Actinomycetota; class Actinomycetes; order Actinomycetales; family Microbacteriaceae; genus Pseudoclavibacter. The sequence goes on from JBQDJW010000168.1 coordinate 3,081, forward strand.
GCGATCACGACCGTCGCGGCGACCGCCCCGACCTGCCCCTCGGCGGCGTAGGCCGCGCCGATCCAGACGCCGAGCACGAGCACGACGACCGCGAACACCGGGCACAGCCACACCGAATACTTCGCGTACGGCTCGGCCTCCTGCATCCGGCCCCGCTCATCGCGCTCGGGTCGGTACGACGGCTCTGGCGGTCGTCGCCGTCGGTCGTCGTGCTCGGGCTCGGGCCCGGGCCCGGATGCGCGTCCGCTCGCCGATCCGTGCATCGCTGCCCCCGTCCCGTCACTCCCCCGCCGACAGGCGCAGAGTAGTCGAAACAAACAACAGCGGCCCCCGACCGAAGTCGGGGGCCGCTGTGTGGCGTGGCCGTGTCACGCCCGTTTGACGAGGGCTACTTGTACGACCCCTCCTGGAAGTCGTCGCTCGTGAACGCCTCGTAGTCGACGAAGCTCAGGTCGTTGTCGTCGAACTGCCCGTCGAGTGCGACGCCGTACGGGTACCGCTCGGCGCGCGCCTCCTCGGTCGGCTCGACAACCATCTCTCGGTACTTCGTGAGACCAGTACCCGCCGTGATGAGGCGACCGATGATGACGTTCTCCTTGAGACCGACCAGCGGGTCCTTCTTGCCCTCCATGGCGGCCTGCGTGAGCACGCGGGTCGTCTCCTGGAAGGACGCGGCCGACAGCCACGACTCGGTCGCGAGCGAGGCCTTGGTGATACCCATGACCTCCTGGCGGCCCGACGCGGCCTTGCGGCCCTCGGCGACCGCGGCGCGGTTCACCGAGGCGAAGTGCTGACGGTCGGCGAGCTCACCGGGCAGCATGGTCGTCTCACCGTGGTCGATGACCGTGACCTTGCGCAGCATCTGGCGCACGATGACCTCGATGTGCTTGTCGTGAATCGGCACACCCTGCGAGCGGTACACCGACTGCACGCCGCCGACGAGGTACTTCTGCACCTCGCGAGCGCCCTTCACGCGCAGCACGTCCTTCGGGTCGATCGGGCCCTCGTGCAGCTGCTGGCCGAGCTTGACCTCTTGGCCATCCTCGACGAGCAGCTCGGCGCGCTTCAGCACCGGGTACGCGTGCGCCTCGTCACCGTTGTTCGGCGTGAGGACGATCTTGCGCGACTTGTCCGTCTCCTGGATCTCGATGCGGCCATCGGCCTCGGCGAGCGGCGAGGCGCCCTTCGGCGTGCGCGCCTCGAAGAGCTCCTGCACGCGGGGAAGACCCTGCGTGATGTCGCCCGCAGACGAAACGCCACCGGAGTGGAACGTACGCATCGTCAGCTGCGTGCCGGGCTCACCGATCGACTGGGCCGCGATGATGCCGACGGCCTCGCCGATGTCGACGAGCATGCCCGAGGCAAGTGAGCGCCCGTAGCAGGCGGCGCAGACGCCGACCGCCGTCTCGCAGGTCAGCACCGAGCGCACCTTGACGGACGTGATGCCCGCCGCGATCAGCAGGTCGATCTGCTCGTCGCCGACGTCGCCGCCGGCCGTGACAACGACATCGCCGTTCGCATTCGTCGCGTCGACCGCGAGCGTACGGGCGTACACCGAGTTCTCGACGTTCTCGTCGCGCTCGAGCTCGCCAGAGGAGTTCGTGGTCGCGATCGGCATGTCGAGGCCGCGGTGCGTGCCGCAGTCCTCTTCGCGGATGATGACGTCCTGCGACACGTCGACGAGTCGACGCGTGAGGTATCCGGAGTCGGCTGTACGGAGGGCCGTGTCGGCGAGTCCCTTGCGGGCGCCGTGCGTCGAGATGAAGTACTCGGCGACCGTGAGGCCCTCGCGGTACGAGTGCACGATCGGGCGGGCGATGGTCTCACCCTTCGGGTTCGCCACCAGGCCGCGCATACCGGCGATCTGGCGAACCTGCAGCCAGTTACCGTTCGCGCCGGCCGTGACCATGCGGTGGATCGAGTTGGTCGTCGGGAACGCGGCCTTCGTGTCGTCGGCAACGCGTTCCGTGGCGTCGTTCCAGAGCGCGACGACCTCCTTGCGGTACTCGCTCTCCGAGAGCAGACCGTCCTGCCACTGCTCACGGATCTCGCCGACGCGCGCTTCGGTCGTGTTCACGATCTCGGCCTTCGTGTCGGGCGTCACGACGTCGCTCAGCGCGATCGAGATGCCCGAACGGGTGGCCCAGTAGAAGCCCGAATCCTTGATTCGGTCGAGCGTGACCGCGACCTCGTCCTTCGTGTACCGCTCCGCGAGGTAGTTGACGACGCCCGACAGGCGGCCCTTCGTCATCGTGTCCTCGGCGTACGGGTACGAGTCGGGCAGGAGCTCGTTGAAGAGCGCGCGGCCGAGCGTCGTCTCGGCGACGACCGGGTTGCCCTCGACGAAGCCCTCTGGCGCGGTCTCCGGCGCGAACGTCACGCCGGTGAGGCGCAGGCGAACGGGAGCATTCAGGTGCAGCTCGCCCCGGTCCATCGCCATGATCGCCTCGGAGACCGAGGAGAACACGCGACCGACGCCCTGAACATCCTCGCGACGCGTCGTGAGGTGGTACAGGCCGGCGACCATGTCCTGCGACGGGAGCGTCACGGGGCGGCCGTCCGACGGCTTGAGGATGTTGTTCGACGCGAGCATGAGCACGCGGGCCTCGGCCTGCGCCTCGACCGAGAGGGGCAGGTGCACTGCCATCTGGTCGCCGTCGAAGTCGGCGTTGAACGCGCCGCAGACGAGCGGGTGCAGCTGGATCGCCTTGCCCTCGACGAGGAGCGGCTCGAATGCCTGGATGCCGAGGCGGTGCAGCGTTGGTGCACGGTTCAGCAGCACGGGGCGCTCGCGGATGACCTCTTCGAGCACGTCCCACACCTCGGGCTTCGAACGCTCGACGGCGCGCTTGGCGGCCTTGATGTTCGACGCGTGGCCGAGGTCGATGAGGCGCTTGATGACGTACGGCTTGAACAGCTCGAGCGCCATCTGCTTCGGTAGACCGCACTGGTGCATCTTGAGCTGCGGACCGACGACGATGACCGAACGGCCCGAGTAGTCGACGCGCTTGCCGAGCAGGTTCTGGCGGA
>JBQDJW010000169.1:0-4893 GCA_052086425.1 Pseudoclavibacter sp.
GAACCTCGCAGGGCGCAGCAGGTGAGATCACGCGGTCGCCGGATGCGCGGGGTGCGTCGGGTGCGCGGCGGCGGGGCACCGGCGCTCGCCAGGGTCGACGGGCTACCTTTGCGATGGCCGCGTTCGCTCAGATCGCGCGCCTCGATTCAGCCGCCCACAAGGAGGTCAACGGTGGACGACGACACCCGGCGCATGAACCGCCCCTGGTACGACACTGACGACGACCAGACGAGCGGCGGGCAGGCGAGCGGTACGCAGCCGACCGACGACCGGACTCGACGGATTCCTGTGGGCGGTACCACAGCATCCGACGATGGTTCCGACTCTGCGACGACGCCGATCGACATGCCCGGCGACGCCTCGCTCCCCGAGACGGCCGTGCACTCGACGCGCGCGTACGACGACGTGATGTCGGCAGGTGCGCAGACCACCGACCCGCAGCCGACGACGCAGCGGTTCGAGACGCTGCCGGAAACCGTGGCGGTCGCTCCGGCCGTCGCGCCGGCGCCAGCCCCAGCCCCAGCACCGGCACCGGCGCCCGCGCCGCAGCAGGCTCCGCGCGCCATGCCTCGGCAGGGGCCAGGCATGGTGCATCCTGCTCCCGCTCGCCCGTCGCGGCCCGTCGGGCCGAACGGGTTCGCCCGCTTCGGGTCGGTCGTGCTCGCGCTCGTGCTCGCGGTGCCCGGCATCGTGCTCGTGACCTACGGCATCGCGGTCACGCTCGTCACCGTCGCCGGTGACGCGCTCGGCGCGGTCGCGGCGCTCGGCATCGAGATCGCGACGTTGCCAGGATCCGGCCTGCAGCTGCTGTTCGTGCTCGGCGGGGCCGTCTTCCTCGTCTTCGCGGGACTGACGGCGCGCCTATCGGGCTCCGGGGTCGGCATCGTGGGCGTGCTGCTCGTGATCGCCGGGATCGTGGCGCTCGTGTGGCCGTCGGCGCTCGGCGACTGGCTCGTGACGCAGTCCTGGTTCCCTGTCGCCGAAGCGGGTGAGGGCGGCGATGCCGTTGGCGCCGTGACGACGGGCGTCGTGACGGCGATCGTGAGCTTCGTGGCGACCATCTTCGGTGCACTTTCGCTCGTGGTCGGCGGCATCTTCGGCGCGGTCGCGGGCGCCGTGCACGGCGCCCGTTCGGCCGGGTGGGACCGCGGGCGCGGGCTCTAGTCAGCGGCGCGTCCGGTCGGCCCTGTGCAACGATCGCCGGTCGCGATTCGGCGGTCGGCGATCTCGTGAACCGGATGCGCGCATCCGGTGAATGGCGCGGATGCCGCGGGTGCCGTATGCTTACGAGCTGAACTTCGGCGAGGGGCCGGTTCGGTGCGATATGCACCGGCGCAGCCCGTAATCGACGCGGTGCACGTGCCAGCGCACGTCTCCTCACGCTCCCGGCGTTCGAGTTGAGACCCGCGGGCACTGCCCGCTCACGAAGGAGGCCACATGGCTAGCAACGACAAGCACACGCTCACGGTCGACGTGCGCACCGAGTTCGGCAAGGGCGCGGCTCGCCGCCTGCGTGCCGCCAACAAGATCCCCGCGGTGGTCTACGGCCACGGCGAGGCCCCGCGCCACATCGCGCTGCCTGGTCACGAGACCATGCTCATCATCCGCCAGTCGAACGCGATCATCGACCTGCAGATCGAAGGCGAGTCGCAGCTCGCGCTCGTGAAGGATGTTCAGCGCGACCCGGTGCTCCGCATCATCGAGCACATGGACCTCGTCGTAGTGCGCTTCGGCGAGCGCGTCGAGGTCGAGGTGTCCGTGCACCTCGTCGGCGAGCCGTTCGCCGGCACGATCGCGTTCCAGGAGACGAACACGGTGCTCGTCTCGGCCGAGGCGACGCACATCCCCGACAGCTTCGATGTGTCGGTCGAGGGCCTCGAAGAGGGCGCCGTCGTGCACGCGACCGACCTCGTGCTGCCCGAGGGCGTCAACCTCGTCGACGAGGAGTCGGACATCATCATCGCGACGGTTTCGGTTCCGCGCGGCGAGACCGAGAGCGATGACGCGGCTGCCGCCGAGGCCGCCGAGGGCGAAACTGCCGAGGGCGACGAGTAGTCGTCGTCCGCCCGCGCGTCTGAGCGACGCGCACGGAGTGAACGGGGTTGTCGCGGGAGACCGCGGCAGCCCCGTTCGCGTGCGGGCGGCTCCGCGATGGTCCGGATGCGCCCCATCCGGTGATCGCGTGCCGACCGACCCAGCGCGCTCGCGAGCCCGCAACCCCTGCGACCGCCGCGACTCGCGTGACCCCCGCAGGCGACCGCCCGCGAACCGGTACCGTTGTCGGCTGGCGGGAATGCGCATCCGGTGCCCATGACACCGCCGACCGGCGCTCGAACCTGAGGGAGTAGGCATGGCCGACACGTGGCTCGTTGTTGGGCTCGGCAACCCAGGCGACCGCTGCGCGAAGACGCGGCACAACGTCGGTCAGATGGTGGCCGACGAGGTCGCATCGCGGCTCGGGTCGACGTTCGGCCGCCACCGGCGGGCGCAGGCGCGCGTCGCCGAGGGACGACCGGTTCCGGGCGGCCCCAAGCTGATCGTCGCGAAGTCGAACGGGTACATGAACACGTCGGGCGGCCCGGTCTCGCAGCTCGCCGACTACTACGGCGTCGAGAACGACCACGTCGTGGTCGTGCACGACGAGCTCGACCTGCCGTTCGACACGCTCAAGCTCAAGCAGGGCGGAGGCCACGGCGGCCACAACGGCCTGCGCGATATCGCGCAGGCGCTCGGCGGGGGCGATTTCGTGCGAGTGCGCGTCGGCATCGGCCGCCCGCCTGGCCGGCAGGACGCGGCCGACTACGTGCTGAAGGAATTCGCGTCGGCGGAGCGCGAGAATCTGGCGATCCTCCTGCAGGAGGCCGCCGATGCGGTCGAGCTGATCGCGAGCGACGGCATCGTCGCGGCCCAGCAAAAGGTGCACGCGCCCGCAGACCCCCAAGCCGGGGCGTCGTCGTGAAGCTCGTTGTCACGCGCGTTTCGAGCGCGTCGGTCGAGGTCGAAGGTCGCATCGTCGGCGCGATCGACGAGCCCGGCCTGCTGATCCTCGCCGGCGTGACGCACGACGACACCGAGGCCGACGCCGCCAAGCTCGCGCGCAAGGTGCACGGCCTGCGCATCCTCGACGGCGAGGCCTCGTGCGCCGACACGGGCGCGCCGATCCTCGTCGTCAGCCAGTTCACCCTCTACGGCGACGCGCGCAAGGGCCGGCGCCCGTCGTGGTCGAAGGCGTCGGGGCGCGAGCACTCCGAGCCGCTCGTCGCCGAGTTCGTCGAGCAGCTGCGCGGGCTCGGCGCCCGCGTGTCGACGGGCGAGTTCGGCGCGATGATGCGCGTGTCGTCGGTCAACGACGGGCCGTTCACAGTGCTGATCGAGTCGGCCGAGCTGGCGTAGGGGGCGCTGCGCCGGCGGCGGGCCTGACACGACTCGCGCCGCCTCACGCCTCGCTACGCGCGAGTCGCTTCGACGTCGAGCTCGGCTGAGGTCGATCGGAGCGCGGGCTCCAGCGTTTTCGTGTCGATGGCCCACGGCGCTCGCCCCGCGAACGAGAGCGTCACGTGGCCCGATTCCGAGGCGACGAGCATTTCGCCGCCCTCGAGGACCACCTCTTGCCCGTCGAGCGTGACGCTCGGCGCCGTGATCAGTTCGGCCGACCAGTCGTCGGGCGAGACCACCCAGGAGCCCTCGTCGACGAGATCGAACGGGCACGCGAGCACGTCCGTCTGGCAGTCGCCGAAGACGCGATCCGAGTCGGCCTGCAGCGCCGCGTGCGTCGCCTCCGTCGCATCCATCTCCATCGGCGCGAACTCGACGGGGTCGCCGGGCGTCACCGTGACCTGGCTGATCTCCGAGGCGAGGTACTCGTCCATGCGCGTCTGCCCTGCGTAGACGCCGGCGAAGATGAAGACGTCGGAACCCTCGCTGTCTGTCGTGACCGGCAGCTCGGTTCCCGACAGGTCCATGTCGGCGACGTGATCGCGCGAGGTCAGCCGCTCGTACGGCACGTGCACGGTGCCGGCGAGGTGGGTCACGATGCGCCACGAGCTCCCGTCGCCCTGCGGCGCCCCTGCGATGGGCGCGAGGACGATGGTGTCGTCGTGCGTCTCGCCCGCGAGCCTGTACCGGATCGACACCGAGACTGCTTCGTCGAGGGCGAGCGCGCTGTCGGCGGGGATCGCTCCGAGGTCGTTCGTGAAGCGAGGCATGCCGATGCCGGCGACGTCGATGCGCTCGTCGGCGTTGATGAGTACCTGACCCGCGAATCGTTCGTCGTCGCCGGGATCGGCCGACATCGCGAGGAGCTGCTCGAGCGCCGCCTCATCAGCCCTTGCCAGCAGATCGGCGTATTCCGCCGCGGCGGCGCGCGCCCCGCTCGACGAGAACGCCGCCGAATACCCCGTCGCGAAGAGCGTCGCGATGGCGGTGAGCGCGACGACGACGGTTCCAGACGCAGCGATGACGATCGTGCGCCGGCGGTGTCGCTTGGCGAACTTGGGCATGCGACGACCCTAATCGCGTGGAGGTTGCATCGGAGGAACATGCGCTGAAGCTCCGTCAACCGTCGGACGAGGCCGATGCGCGAGGAGGATGCCGCGCCGGGGGCTGGGCGCCGGGCGACGGGCGCCGAGCTCCGTCGCACACTGGGGCCGGGCTCGGGGGCGGCTCCGCGCCGCGGGCCCCGGCGCTGCCCTCAGCCGTTCGTCGGCACGGCGTCGAGCGACGGGTGGAGGTCCCACGGGGGGCCGACGACTGCCCCGACCGTCACCGAGATCGGCTCGGCGCTCGTACCGGCGGGGACACCGTCGGCAGTCAACTCGTACTCGCCCGGGTACCCCCAGAGGCGCTGCGACCCCTCCGCGGTCTCGACCCTGACCTCGCCCGCGACAGTGAAGA
>JBQDJW010000169.1:4903-6080 GCA_052086425.1 Pseudoclavibacter sp.
GGCACCGTGTCGAGATCGACGAAGGCGATCCGCGCCGAGAGCAGCGGATCGGTGATCGTCCAGCTCTCCGGATCGCTCGAGTCCTCGCCGGTCAGCGTCACCTGCACGTCGTCGGCGCCAGTGCCGTCGCCGACCTCGAACGACACGAGAAATCGCATCGTGTCCGCCGTCCGACTCTCGCCCGGCCCGATCGTGCCGTCACCGTTGTCGTCGAGGTACGTGAAGTCTTCGGTCTGGAACGTGACCCAGGGGTCGCGGATCGGCTCGGCGCCGGGCAGCGCCGCCGTGATGTCGATCGCGTCGTCTCCCGCCTGCTCGCGCTTTGTGTCGAGCGCATCGGGCGACGTCATCGCCGTCGCCGTCTCGAGGTCGAGTGATTCGATCGCCTCGACGTAGGCGACGACGGCGGCGCGCGCGGCCTCCATCTCGGAAGCCGAGCCGTCGGGGAAGCCGACTGAGGCGCATCCGGTCAGCAGCACGAGGCCGGCGCCGAGCACGGCGCCCGCCTTCGCGCCGGTGACGATCACGAGGTCACCTCGACGTCGATGGCCCACCATGCGATGACGGGGAGCCAGGTCGTGATGTCGAACTGCCACGTGCCGCGGGCCGTGACGTTCAGGGGGAGGGGGCCGTCGGGCAGTTCGACGGTGATGACGGCGCCGTCGAGCGCGACGGTGTCTCCTTCGACGGTGACGGTTGGCGGTGTCGAGACGGTCGCCGACCAGTTGTCGACCGGGATGTCGAGGCGATCGAGCGCTTCGTACATGCCGGACGGGCACGCCGCGAAGTCGGCCGCGCAATCGGCGTACAGCGACGCTGCCTCACCCTGCAGCGCGGCGACGAGCTCGTCGGTCTCGATGAGTCCCGACGAGGCGAGCGCATGCGTCTCGCCGCTCACGATCGTCACGTCCTCCGTCGGTGAGGCGAGGAACGGATCCGCGCGCAGCTGCACCGGGTAGACGGCGGGGATCATCGGGATTTCCGAGCGAAGCGAGGCGATTGCATCGATCTCGAGCCGTTGATCAGCGACGTAGACGTCGGGCCCGAAGTTGCCGACCGAGACGGGCGGCGGCGCGAGTGCTCCCATGAGCGGCGTAACGACCCGCCAGGCGCTCGGGTCGGAGGATGCCAGGTCGGCGAGCGGGGCGAGCACGATGAGGCCGTCGTGCTCTGTGCC
>JBQDJW010000170.1:0-6076 GCA_052086425.1 Pseudoclavibacter sp.
TCCTACGCGTCGCGCAGGGGCCGGTGCGCGCTCGCGCCGAGCCAATCGTCGAGCTCGTCGCCCTCGAGCACGCGGTGCTCGGTCGCTTCGCCGCGCAGGCGCCGCGCAACGTCGTCGAGCCGCAGGGGAGCATCCGTGCCCGCGACGATCACGTTGCCAGACCGCTCGTCGTCGAGAACCGGCGCCGGGGCCGCGACGGCGACGTTCGAGAACACCTGCCGCATGGCGGCGACGACGACGCGAGCAGCCTCGGAACCGGGGTCGGCCGGCAGGTTCGCCACGACCAGGCTCCCCGGAACCAGCAGCTCGCGCATGGCCGCGAACGCCTCGACGCTCGAGACCTGCCGCGGCACCGTCAGGCGGTCGAAGACGTCGACGACGATCGCGTCGAACGGCGCCTCGCCCTCCTGCACGAACCGATCGACGACGGCGCGCGCGTCGCCCTCGACGATGCTGACGCCCGCGGGGTCGGCGAGCGGCAGGTGCGTCAGGGCGAAGTCGACGATCGCGGGCTCGAGGTCGACCGCGACGTGCGTCGATCCCGGAAGCGCCGCCGAGATCATGCGAGGCACGGCGAGCGCGCCCGCGCCGAGGTGCAGCGTGCGCACACCGCCGCGCTCGCGCCTCCTGCCGCCTGGCCAGTCGGCGCCAGACGGGCCGAGGCCGAGAAACGCCGCGATCGGCGGGTACACGCCGTAGACGTCGGCGAACGCGAACGGATCGGCCGGGTCGATGCACGAGTGGACGGTCGAGCCAACCATGATCATCACGAAGCGATGGTCCGGATGCTCCTGGTCACCGGCAAGGCGCCGCAGCCGCATCGTCGATCCGGCCGGCGTGAACCACACAGGCGCGGTCTCGCTCGTCGCGGGCAGGCCGTACTCCCGGCGCCAGGCCGGTGCCTGGGCGCGCAGCTCGGCGATCGTCGTGGGCTCGGCCCGGCGGCGCCACACGCGCGCATCGCCTGGCAGGTCCTCGAGCAGGCCGCGCTCGAGCTGCATCGTGAGCGTCATGGCGGCGACTCGGTCGCGGCCGAGCCGGGGCGGGCCGGATGCGCCGAGCGCGTCGCCGACGAACAGGTGCGCGGGCGAGGCGGTCGCCTCGCCTGCCCCACTGGTGCCCGCCGCGCCGGCGTCGTCGAACGCGCCGTCGCCGACCGCTTCGACGATGATGCCGATGCCGTCGCGGGAGCCGGCGTGCAGGGGGACGACGCGCACGTGAGAATCGCCGAGCGGCAGGTCGACGCCGGGCTGCGCGACCGCGTCGATGTCGTCGCCGAGGGGGCAGTCCAGCACGTCCGACCCGTCGGGCGACCCCGCGAAGACGGGGGCCGCGAGGCGCCTCCGCACACGAGTGAGCGTGGCGGCGGCCTCGTCGACGCGGCGGGTCAGCAGGATGCGCGCGACGCGGGGAACGTGCGCGTGCTCGTCCTCCGCGCGCTCCTGGGCTTCGTAGACGAGCTCGAGCACGCGGGAGCGATCGCCCGCCGGGTCGATGAGCATGGCCTCACCGGTCGCGCGGTCGACGACGAGCCACGTGCGCGGCTCCTCGCCGCGGCGGCCGGCCGGTGCGACGGTGACGCCGTAGATGTCGTGCGCCGAGGTGCGGTCGCGCACGATATCGAGCGGCGGCAGCGCGGGCGGCGCTGGCGGCGTGCGCGCCGCGCGCTCGCCCCCGGAGTCGCGCGTATCGACGACCATCGTGCCCACCTCGCCGTGTGACATGCGCATCCCCTCTCGCGCCCGGTGATGGGCCGGTCACGAAGTGAGGCTCCATCGAGTCGGCGCGAACCGTACCCCGTCGCCGTAACGCGGCGGTGACGTCGCGGCGGGAGCGGTGCACTGGCGAGGGCGAGGGCGAGGGCGAGGGCGAACGGCGCGCGGGGTGCCGGCGGATGCGGCGCGCGCGGCGCCAGGAGGTGCGGGTGCCTCGCTACCAGCCGCGCCCGCGCCACTCGGCGAGCGTGGGGCGCTCCGCACCGAGCGTGGTGCCGGCGCCGTGCCCCGGGTACACCACCGACGCATCCGGGTACTCGTCGAAGATGCGACGCTCGACGTCGTCGACGAGGGTCGCGAAGTTCTCGGCACTGCCGAACGTGTTGCCGACGCCGCCGGGGAAGAGCGAATCGCCCGTGAAGAGCCGCGGAGCCGCGGAGTCGGTCGTGAGGGCGAGCGCGACCGACCCGGGGGTGTGGCCGCGCAGGTGCACGACGTCGAGCGAGACGCGGCCGAGCCCGATCTTGTCGTGGTTGTGCAATCGCCGGTCGACCTCGACTGGCAGCTCAGGCGCGTCGTCGGCACCGGCGAGGATCGCGGCGCCGGTCTCGTCGGCGAGGGCCTCGAGCGCCCGGTGGTGGTCCCAGTGCTGATGGGTCGTGACGATGTGCTCGATGCGCGGCGACGGGGTGCCGCGCTCTCCGGCCCGCTCGGCCGCGCGCGAGACGAGTTCGCCGACGAGCTCCTGGTGGTCGGCCGCGTCGACGAGCAGGGCGCTGCCAGACGCGACCTCGACGAGCAGGTAGGCGATGTTGTCCTCATCTGACACGCTCGCGAAGCTCACCTCGACGGCTCCGGCGTCGTCGACGGTGACGGCAAGGTCTGAGGGGGTAGCGGCAACCGGGCTCATGCGGCCACGGTACCGACCCCCTCCGACAGTGTCGATGTCGATTCTCACGGGTGAATACCCCGCCGAGCATCCGGATGCGCGTGGACGTCGACAGCCCGCGTTCGGCTTTTACCGGAGATTCTCAGCGAACGCAAGCACCGCCGCTGGACATTTGCGAGTTCCGTGCCTAGAGTGAATGTTTGCGCTTCGTCTCTCCATGCCTTCATATTGCGGTCGGCACGGCAGTCGCTCTCGGTGGTCCATTCTTCACGTCTTCGTGGCGTGCGGTGTGCGCGACCCTTGCCGGTGCGATTCGTCATGAGCGAAGCCCCCGCCACCTACCGATGATACGAACGGGCTGCGCGCCGTGCGACGCCAGCCCGCGGAGGAACCCTCTTGGCTGCTGCGCGCAACGCATCGTCCACCCCCGCAACCGGCAGGAACGCCCACAGGCATTCCTTCGCCAAGATCAGCGACACCCTGGAGGTGCCCGATCTGCTGGCTCTCCAGAGCCAGTCGTTCCAATGGCTCGTCGGCACCGACGAGTGGCGCGCCAACGCGACGCCGGCAGAAGGCGACACCGTCGCGCCGTCGGGTCTCGAGGAGATCTTCGAGGCGATCTCCCCGATCGAAGACCTCAACGAGACGATGCAGCTCAGCTTCACGAACCCGTACCTCGAGCCCGAGAAGTACTCGATCGACGAGTGCAAGGAGCGCGGCAAGACGTACTCGGCCCCGCTCTACGTCGAGGCCGAGTTCATGAACCACAACACGGGCGAGATCAAGACGCAGACGGTCTTCATGGGCGACTTCCCGCTCATGACCGACAAGAGCACCTTCATCATCAACGGCACCGAGCGCGTCGTCGTGTCGCAGCTCGTCCGCTCGCCCGGCGTGTACTTCGATCGCACGCCAGAGAAGACGAGTGACAAGGACGTCTTCTCGGCCCGCATCATTCCGTCGCGCGGCGCGTGGCTCGAGTTCGAGGTCGACAAGCGCGATCAGGTCGCGGTTCGTATCGACCGCAAGCGCAAGCAGTCGGTCACGGTCTTCCTCAAGGCCATCGGCCTCACGAACGACGACATCCGCGAGCAGTTCGCCGGCTACGAGTCGATTGAGATGACCCTCGAGAAGGACGACATCGTCTCGAAGGAAGACGCGCTGAAGGACATCTACCGCAAGCTTCGTCCGGGCGAGCAGGTCGCAACCGAGGCCGCGCGCGCGCTCCTCGACAACTTCTACTTCTCGGAGAAGCGGTACGACCTCGCGAAGGTCGGTCGCTACAAGATCAACCGCAAGCTCGGTCTCGACACCCCCCTTGCGACGTCGGTGCTCCAGGTCGAAGACATCGTCGCGACCATCAAGTACCTCGTCGCGCTCCACGCGGGCGACGCGACGCTTCCCGGCGTGCGCAAGGGCGAGCCGGTCGACGTGCGCCTCGACATCGACGACATCGACCACTTCGGCAACCGCCGCATCCGCGCCGTGGGCGAGCTGATCCAGAACCAGGTCCGCACCGGTCTCAGCCGTATGGAGCGCGTCGTGCGCGAGCGCATGACCACGCAGGACGTCGAGGCGATCACGCCCCAGACGCTCATCAACGTGCGCCCGGTCGTCGCCGCGATCAAGGAGTTCTTCGGAACTTCGCAGCAGTCGCAGTTCATGGACCAGAACAACCCGCTCGCGGGTCTGACCCACAAGCGCCGCCTCTCGGCGCTCGGCCCCGGCGGTCTGTCGCGCGAGCGCGCCGGCGTCGAGGTTCGCGACGTCCACCCGTCGCACTACGGCCGCATGTGCCCGATCGAGACGCCTGAAGGCCCGAACATCGGTCTCATCGGCTCGCTCGCGTCGTTCGCGCGCATCAACTCGTTCGGCTTCATCGAGACGCCGTACCGCCGAGTCGACAACGGCCTGGTGACCGACCAGATCGACTACCTGACCGCGTCGGAGGAGGACGAGTTCCTCGTCGCGCAGGCCAACGCGCCGCTCGATGCCGACCACCGCTTCGTCGACGACCTCGTGCTCGTGCGTCCGAAGGGCGGCGAGGTCGAGCTCGTGCCCGCGAACCGCGTGAACTACATGGACGTCTCGCCGCGCCAGATGGTGTCGGTCGGCACGTCGCTCATCCCGTTCCTCGAGCACGACGACGCCAACCGCGCGCTCATGGGCGCCAACATGCAGCGCCAGGCGGTGCCGCTGCTGCGCAGCGAGTCGCCGCTCGTCGGCACGGGCATGGAGGGCTACGCGGCGATCGACGCGGGCGACGTCATCACGGCCACCGGGTCGGGCGTCGTCGAGTCGGTCTCGTCGAACCAGGTCGTCGTGCAGCTCGACGAGGGCGGCACGCAGGCGTACTTCCTGCGCAAGTTCGACCGCTCGAACCACGGCACCTGCTACAACCACCGCGTCATCGTGTCGGTCGGTGACCGCGTCGAGGAAGGCGAGGTCATCGCGGACGGCCCGTCGACCGAGGACGGCGAGCTCGCGCTCGGCAAGAACCTGCTCGTCGGGTTCATGCCGTGGGAGGGGCACAACTTCGAGGACGCCATGATCCTCAGCCAGAACCTCGTGAAGAACGACACGCTCTCGTCGATCCACATCGAGGAGTACGAGGTCGACGCGCGCGACACGAAGCTCGGCAAGGAAGAGATCACCCGCGATCTGCCGAACGTGTCGCCCGACCTGCTGAAGGACCTCGACGAGCGCGGCATCATCCGTATCGGCGCCGAGGTCCAGCCAGGCGACATCCTCGTCGGCAAGGTCACGCCGAAGGGCGAGACCGAGCTGAGCGCCGAGGAGCGCCTGCTTCGCGCGATCTTCAACGAGAAGAGCCGTGAGGTTCGCGACACCTCGCTGAAGGTTCCCCACGGTGAGGCAGGCACGATCATCGCCGTCAAGGTGTTCGACGCGGAGGAGGGCGACGACGAGCTCGGCTCGGGCGTCAACCAGCGCGTCGTGGTGTTCATCGCCCAGAAGCGCAAGATCACCGAGGGCGACAAGCTCGCTGGCCGCCACGGCAACAAGGGCGTCATCGCGCGCATCCTGCCCGAGGAAGACATGCCGTTCCTCGAGGACGGCACGCCGCTCGACATCATCCTCAATCCGCTCGGTATCCCGAAGCGCATGAACTTCGGCCAGGTGCTCGAGACGCACCTCGGCTGGGTCGCGAAGAACGGCTGGTCCATCGAGGGCAACCCCGAGTGGGCTGAACAGCTGAACGACGACATGCGCGACGTGGAGCCAGGCACGAAGCTCGCGACGCCGGTGTTCGACGGCGCGAGCGAGGAGGAGCTCGCGGGTCTGCTCGACTCGACGCGCCTCACGCGCGACGGCGAGCGCCTCATCGCCCGCGACGGCAAGACGCTGCTGTACGACGGCCGCTCCGGCGAGCCGTTCCCCGAACCGATCTCGGTCGGCTACATGTACATCCTGAAGCTGCACCACCTCGTCGACGACAAGATCCACGCGCGTT
>JBQDJW010000171.1:0-6047 GCA_052086425.1 Pseudoclavibacter sp.
GGCGCGTTCTGCGTTCCGTACCAATACGACCCTGTCTCCGTGTCCATCTGGTCGCGCACGAGGGTGAGCTGCTCCTCGACGAACGAGTAGTCGTCCGTGAGGGGGAACACTTCCGCCGCCGTCGAGTCCCACAGCATGAGGCCCATTCGCTCGCCGTCGAATCCCGGCAACATATCGAGGTAGCGGTCGATGACCTCCACGTCGTACTCGATCATTGACCCCGAGATGTCGAGGCAGAGCACGATGTCGCGGTTGTATTTCTCGGGCGTCTCGATTTGCTGGTAAATCCATCTGCCGCCAGCGACCGCCGTCGTCACGAGCACGGCCCCGAGGACGATGGAACCGACCGTGAGCAGCGCCGTCGCGCGATTGATCGCTCGACGGTACGACGCGAGCCTCGTCAGGCGCTGCGAGTTGGCGACCGGGATGTGGGGCGACGTCGAATGCGTGCGGAAGAGGAACCAGGCGGCGATTCCAACGGCGACGGCGAGCACGATCAGTCCGACCGTGACGTACCAGAACGCTATTGCCACAGCGTGATCACCTGCCTCGCGGCATGCGCGCCGTGCTCGACGTTCTTCGCCTCTGCCGCGCCGAAGACGACGGGGTAGTACTCGGCGACCGCGTAGGTCGCACCGACGTACGGCGTCGAGCGCAAATCGGTGAGGGTCATCTTGTCGGCGGGAACGCCGGTCACCTCCGACAAGAATTCGCGCACCGCGACGCTCAGCGCCGCGTGCGTGCGCCGGGCCGAGAGTTCGCCCGCCGCGTGGCGCCGCATGATCGTGTCGACCTCCTGCAGATAGACACCCTGCAGTTCGGGGACGGCGCGCACCGGTGTCGGCGCCGCGACGGGCGGCGGCGCGACCGGTCGCGGGCGCGTGAACAGCCACGAGAGCGCGTAGTAGAGCACGACGAGCACGATGAGGAACGCCGCGAGAACTCCCCAGATCGGGCTGTACGGCACCACCGGCATGATCGTTCCCGGCTGCGTCGCCTGTGCGAGCACCGCATCCTCCGCCGCCGAAACCGAGACCGGCGCGAGCGCCATCGATATCGGCGCGAGCGCGTCGACGCTCACGAAGCCTGCGCTAGTGATGGACATGCGATCGCTCCTTCATCAGTCGAAGGAGCCCGGGGATCACGTGGTCGTCGCCATCGAGATGCGCGAACGAGACGGCGCTCCGGTCGAAGACGTCCTCCATGCGGAGCTGCTGCTTGGCGCGCGCGTAGTCGTACTCCCGCGTGATTCGGTCATCGTCGGCGATGAACGACGGCATCGACCAGCCGCTGTCGACGTCGAAGGCGCGCTCGCCGTTCTCCCCCCGCGTCCGCGGGTCGGCGTCGCCGAGCTGGAGCCAGACGAACTCGTGCTGCGCGGCGAGCCGCCGCACGAGTGCCTCGAGGTGGTCGTCCCACGGCAGCTCGTCGGCGATCACGACGAGGAAGAGCTTGCGGCCGACCGTCCGCCGAACGCGCTCGAGCAGCGCAACGAGGTCGCTGCGCGCCCCGTCGATCGACGTCGTGTCGTACACGGCGTGCAACGCGCGCTCGAGCGACTGCTGCGACCCGCGGAACGGCAGCTGCGTGATGGAGTCCTCGTCACCCGTGATGAGTCCGACCTCGTCGCCGTGCCGGAGTGCGAGGTAGCCGAGCACCCCCATCGCAGTGATCGCCACGTCGCGCTTCTCGCCCCCCTCGGCTGAACGCGCACGAAGGTTGCGACCGCGATCGACCACGAACAGCATCCGGTGCTTTCGCTCTGCGACGTAGCGCTTCACGAGGGGGCGACCGCCCGTGCGCGCCGTCGCCTTCCAGTCGATGTCTTTGATCTCGTCGCCGGCGACGTACTCGCGCAGATCGTCGAAGTCCATGCTTCGGCCGCGGAGCAGCGACGCGTATTGCCCGTCGAGCAGATGCAGCACCCGCCGACGCGAGTGCAGGAACATCTTCGACTTGACGCGAGTCAGGAGCGAGTCGGTCATACCCGATCCCTACGGCGTCGGAACGGCGGCGATGATCGCGTCGATGACCTGTTCGGAACCGATCTCGGCGGCATCGGCCTCGAAGTTCAGCATGATGCGGTGGCGGAGCATGCGGTGCGCGAGACGGCGGACGTCTTCGGGGATGACATGATCCCGACCGTGGATGAGCGCGAGCGCCCGCGACGCCTTCGTGAAGTTGATCGACGCACGGGGTGACGAGCCCACTTCGACGAGGCGGGCGAGTTCCGGAGCGATGTACTCGGCGACATGCCTCGTGACGTAGACGAGTCCGACGATGTACTCGACGATGGCCTGGTCGATGTACACGCGCTTCGCGAACTCCTGCAGGCGCACGACGTCGTGGAGCGAGCACGGCGGCTCCGTCTCCTCGTCGAAGACCCCGAGGTCGATGCGGCGGAGGATCTCCGCCTCCTCGGCGGGCGTCGGATAGTCGAGCACGTCCTTGAGCATGAAGCGGTCGAGCTGCGCCTCCGGCAGCGTGTACGTGCCCTCCTGCTCGATCGGGTTCTGCGTCGCGAGCACGAGGAACGGCTTCGGCAGGTGATAAACCTGCCCGCCGATCGAGGTCTGCTTCTCCTGCATGGCCTCGAGCATCGCGGACTGCGTCTTCGCGCTCGAGCGGTTGATCTCGTCGAGCAGGACGAAGTTGGCGTGCACTGGGCCGAGCTGAGTGGCGAACTCGTTCTTCGTCGCGTCGTACACCTGCGTGCCGACGATGTCGCTCGGAAGCAGGTCAGGGGTGCACTGGATGCGGTGGAAGGATCCGTGCACGGATTCCGCGAGCGTCTGGGCGGCGGTGGTCTTCGCGAGCCCCGGAACCGACTCGAGCAGGATGTGCCCGCCGGTGAAGAGCCCGACCAGCAGCGTCTCGCGCAGCTGGGCCTGGCCGACCACCTTTCGTCCGTACGCCCCCGAAATCGCTTCGACGACGCGTCGCGCCTCGACCTGCTCGGGTTGTGAAAGGCGTGCGGCGGGCTGGGCCATGCGGTTCCCCCTACATTGCATGAGACCTGGAGGCCGGCGCCGTTATGCGACGGCCGCAATACGCGGATCGCCCGTCACAGTGCGCCCCGTCATCGGCGGAACGGCGAAGCAACGGGGGCCCGCGTCTCCCGAGCGTACGGGATGCGCGAAACGTGATTCGTCACCACGCCCGACGATCCGCGCACCCTCGCGAGGATGACTCGGCATCTCGGTCGAGCATCCGGTCGGGTGTTTAGACGAGCACCTGCGGCGTCCCCGACTCGCTCGCCGGCATCTCGGCCGCGATTCGGTTCGCCTCGGCGATGAGGGTTTCGACGATGTCGGCCTCCGGCACGGTCTTGACGACCTCGCCCTTGACGAAGATCTGTCCCTTGCCGTTGCCGCTCGCGACGCCGAGATCGGCCTCGCGTGCCTCGCCCGGTCCGTTCACGACGCAGCCCATGACGGCGACTCGAATCGGCACGGTGAGGTGCTTGAGCCCCTCTGTGACGTCGTCGGCGAGCGTGTACACGTCGACCTGCGCGCGACCACAGCTCGGGCAGCTGACGATCTCGAGGCGACGCTCGCGCAAGTTCAGCGACTGCAGGATCTGCATGCCGACCTTGACCTCTTCGACGGGAGGAGCGGAGAGCGAGACGCGGATCGTGTCGCCGATGCCCTCGGCGAGGAGGATGCCGAACGCGGTCGCCGATTTGATCGTGCCCTGGAACGCGGGCCCTGCCTCCGTCACGCCGAGGTGCAACGGCCAGTCGCCCCGCTCCGCGAGCATGCGGTAGGCCTTGACCATCACGATCGGGTCGTTGTGCTTGACCGAGATCTTGAAGTCGTGGAAGTCGTGCTCCTCGAACAGCGACGCCTCCCACACGGCGCTCTCCACGAGCGCCTCGGCGCTCGGCTTGCCGTACTTGCTCAGCACTCCTGGTTCGAGCGAGCCCGCGTTCACCCCGATGCGCAACGAGACGCCAGCGGCCTTCGCCGCTGCCGCGATCTCGCCGACCCTGTCGTCGAACTTGCGGATATTGCCGGGATTCACCCGAACCGCCGCGCAACCGGCGTCGATCGCGGCGAACACGTAGTTCGGCTGGAAGTGGATGTCGGCGATCACCGGGATCTGGCTCTTCTTCGCGATGATCGGCAGCGCCTCGGCGTCGTCGCGGCTCGGCACGGCGACCCGCACGATGTCGCATCCGGATGCCGTGAGCTCGGCGATCTGCTGCAGCGTCGCGTTGATGTCGGTCGTCGGGGTCGTCGTCATCGATTGCACCGAGACGGGCGCGTCACCGCCGACCTCGACGCTCCCGACGCGGATCTTGCGCGACGCACGACGCGGGGCGAGGGTTTCGGGGACGGCTGGCATTCCGAGATTCACAGCGGGCACCGCGCAAGTCTACGACCGCGGACTGGACGGAGCTCTCCCCAGAGGCGGGACGCGCTATTCGAAGAGCGTGACCGGGTTGACGATGTCGACGTACACGAACAGCGCCATGAGCACGATGAGCACGGCCGAGACGACCATCGTCACCGGCACGAGCTTCGCCGTGTCGAAGTAGCCGGGGTCCGGCCGCCTGAACAGTTTCGCGAGGCTGCGCCTGGCGCCGTCGATGATCGCCGCGGCGACGTGCCCGCCGTCGAGCGGCGGAAGCGGCACGAGGTTCATGACGGCGAGCGCGATGTTGAGCGACCCGATCAGCATGACGATCGACGACACGCGGTCCATCACGGGGATGCTCGTCTGCGCGGCGATCTCCCCCGTCACGCGACCGACGCCGACGACGCTCATCGGGCCTTCCGGGTCGCGCTCGGCGCCGCCGAAGCCCGCGTTCCACATGTCGACGACGCGCTGGGGCATCGTGATGACGACCTGGACGACGCGCTCGATGTTGTAGCCGGTGAGTTCGACCGCGTACGCGGGCGACTGCTGCTGGCGCGCGCTCGTCGGAGTGAACCCGACGTAGCCGACCTCCTGGGTCTGATACGAGCCGTCCGGGTTCTCGATGCGCTGGCCCGAGAACTGGTCGAGCACGTACATGGTGTTCGGCGTCGGCGTGATCGTCAGCTCGGTCTCGGCTCCCTGGCGGTCGACGACGAACGCGAGTGGGATGCCGGGGTTCGCCTGAATGATCTCGCTGAGGCGATCCCAGGTCGCGATGTTCTCGCCATTGATCGACAGCACGGTGTCGCCGGGCTGAAGCCCCGCCTCGGCCGCCGGGGACGGCGTGTCGCATGCCGGTTCCGCGCCGGTCGCCTCCTGCTCCTGTTGATCGGCCTGCGAGACGACGCACGAGTAGATCGCGTCGACGGTCGTCGTCGACTGGAAGATGCCGAACCCGGAGCACACGATCAGAAACGCGAGGAGGGCGAGCACGATGTTCATCGCGGGCCCGCCGAGCATGATGATGAGCCGCTTCCACATGGCCAGGCGGTAGAACGCCCTGTGGTGCTCGTCGACGTCCACCTGGGAGAGTGCCTCGTGCCTCGCCTCCTCGATCATCGTCGAGAGGTATCCGGTGCCGCCCTCGCGCGGTGCCTCACCGCGGTGCTTCGGCGGAAACATTCCGATCATCGAGATGTAGCCGCCGAGCGGAATGGCCTTGAACCCGTACTCCGTCTCGCCGATGCGGCGCGAGAACACCGTCGGCCCGAAGCCGATCATGTACTGCGGCACGCGCACCTTGAAGAGCTTGGCCGGCACGAGGTGACCGACCTCGTGGAGCGCGATCGACACGGCGAGCCCGACGAGGAACACGACGATGCCGATGATGAAGAGAATGACGCTTTCCACGGCGGTCAAGCGTACTTCGCCACGCGACGTGCCGCGGCCGCTCGCGCCCAGGATTCGGCCGCGGCGAGCGATTCCCGCGTCACCTCGCCCGAATCCGGCTCGAACGCCTCGACGACGGCCCGCACTGTGTCGACGATGCCGGTGAACCGGATCGCGCCGTCGTGGAACGCGTCGACGGCCTCTTCATTGGCGGCGTTGAAGACGGCCGGATGCGCCCCACCGGCGAGTCCGACCGCTTTCGCCAGCGACACGGCCGGGAAAGCCAGCTCATCCAG
>JBQDJW010000172.1:0-6046 GCA_052086425.1 Pseudoclavibacter sp.
CTGAACTCGGTGAACCCGGTGAATCCCGTCGTCGGCGGGGCGACGACGCCGACGCGCTCGGCCAGTTGCGCGAGCGTCGCGGGGCGCATCCCTGCCTCCATGTGCAGGTGCAGGTGCCCCTTCGGCAGCGCGCGGAGGTCGCGAACGGCGGATGGTGCGGCGTCCGAGACGGATTCCGCGGCGGTCTCGAGGGTGGATTCGATCGGCAGGGTCATGTGCGTGCGCTCCGGATGTTCGCGGTCGGTCGGGTGGTTATTTCTCTTGAAGGGCGCGGGCGGCTCACTCGAGACCCGCCAGCGCCGCCTCGAGGTACGTCAGGTCGACGTAATCCTCCGGAGCCGGGATGTCCTCGTACCCGGCCGCCTCGAGCCCGGGATACATGACCTCGCTCATGAGCTCGGTGTCCATCCAGAACAGCGGGTCGCCGTAGTCCCCCACGACGAGGGGCTGCTGCAGCTGGTTCTCGCGGGTCTGCTGTTCGAGATCGAGGCCGAGGTCGGCCCCGTACTCGTTGACGGCGAGCTCGGCGCCGACGGCCGGGTCCTCCCCGTTCTCCTCCCAGCCGCGGATCGATGCGCGGAGGAAGCCCTCGATCGCGTCGGCGTTCTCCTCGAGGTACGCCGAGTCGCCGTAGACGACGTTGCCGTAGAGCGGCATGCCGAAGTCCGCGTAGAGCGAGACGTTGTAGTCGTCGGCCGTGAGCCCGTACTGCTCTTCGAGCATGATCGGCTGGTTCGTCGAGTAGGCGGTGTAGGCGACCCCCTGCCCGTCGACGAGCGGTGCGATGTCGAAGCCGACGGGAATGAATTCGTAGTCGGGCTCCATCCCCGCGAGTTCGAAGATCGCGTCGTAGTAGATCTGTGTGCCCTCTTGACCGAGCACTGTCTGCCCCGCCAGGTCGTCGGCCGAGGTGACGGGATGCCCGGCGAGCGACACGAGCGCGCCCGGGCTCTCCTGGAAAAGGGCGCCGACCGCGGTCCAGTCGTTGCCGTCGGCGAACGACTGGAGCCACGCCGCCGTTCCGGGTTCGATGCCGAGGTCGGCCTCCCCACCGGCGACGGTCGCCATGGTGGTCGGCGCGTTCGGGCCGCCGCCGATCCACTCGACTTCCACGCCCTCCTCCTCGAAGTAGCCGTTCTTGTCGGCGATCCAGAACCCGGCCCACTCGACGTTCGAGATCCAGCCGAGCGAGACGGTGATGGTTGTGAGCCCGTCGGCGCCATCCCCCTCGGCCGATTCGGCGGGGGCGCCGGCGCAGCCGGCGAGGAGGGCGGTCGCGGCGGTCATGGCGGCGACGGCGGCGGCCGGTCGCCGGCGTCGCGTGGCGGATGTGCGTGTCATGGGGGTTCCTAGCGGTTGGTGGGAGCGGAGTGTGGTGCGGAGCTGCGTACTGCGGAGGAGGATCAGGTGACGCGCGAGATGACCCGGCGCTCGAGCATCCGGGCGATCAGGAACACGACGACCGAGACGACCGTCGCGATCAGTGCCGTGCCCCACGCGCGCTCCATGTCGCTGTAGCTGCGCGAGTGGGAGAACAGGGCCCCGAGGCCGTCGGTGCCCATGAGGAACTCGGCGAGCATCGCGCCGAGCACGGCGGTCGGGGCGGTGATGCGCACCGACGCCATGAGGTTCGGCACCGCGTGGAGCAGCCCGAGACGGCCGAGCATCTGCGCCTTGCCGGCGCCGAGCACCCGGAACAGGTCGCGGCCGGCGTCCGGCACCGAGGCGAGGCCGGACAGCGTGAAGACGAAGGCGGGGAAGAAGCAGATGAGGATCGTCGACGCGAGCACGGCCGGATGCCCGTACCCCACGATGCGGGCGATGATCGGGATCAGGGCGGTGATCGGCACGGAGCGGATGATGAGGGCGGCAGGTGTCACGACGCCTGCGAGGGCCGCCGACCACCACACGAGGAGGGCCCCGACGCCGCCGATCAGGGTGCCGCCGACGAGGCCGCCGAGCGCCATGCCGAGCGTGTAGGCCACGGACGGCGCGTAGTCGGCGAACCCCGTGACGACGTCGGCGATGACGGCCCCGGGGCGAGGCGCGACGGTCGCGGTGTAGCCGTTGATGACGACCCACGCGTCCCACGCCACGATGACCAGGGCGATGGGCCAGAGGTGCGCGATCCCGATGCCGATGCGAGCGAACCTGGTCATGCGAACCTCCTCAGGGCGAGCCGCTGCAGCTGCACGAACACGAGGTAGGCGGCGAGCGACATCAGGGTGGCGGCGAGGGCGGCCGCCCACAGGAGCGCCATCTGGAAGTTCTGCATGGCACTCACGAGCAGCAGGCCGAGGCCCGTCGGTGCGCCGAACCACTCGCCGATCGTCGCACCGAGGACGGCCGCGGGTGCCGCGAGCGAGAGTCCGTCGAAGAGGGCCGGAACGGCCCGCGGCAGCTCGAGCCGCGCGAGGCGGCGGAGGCGCCCCGCGCCGAAGACGGTGAAGAGGTCGTGATGCGCCCCGCTCGTGTTCGCGAAGCCGGAGGTCATCGCGACGAACATGACGAAGCCGACGGCGAGCGCCGCGATCACCGCGGGGGTGTTGTCGCGGCCGACGGTCGTGATCAACAGCGAGGCGAGCGCGATCGTCGGCACCGCGTGCAAGATGGCGGCGAAGCGCTCGATGCCGGGGCGCAGCATCGGCACGACGAGCCCGATCGAGGCGCCGACGACTGCGGCGACCACGCCGATGACAAAGCCTTGAGCCGCGGCGACGAAGGTGGCAAGGCCGTTGCGCGCGACGAGGCTGGCGCCCGAGGGTGTCGTGACGTAGGCGACGACCTCGCTCAGCGGCGGCCAGGCCTTGCCCGCGAGTTCGAGGCGGCCGACCACCTCTGCGATGACGATGAGCAGCGCGACGCCCGCGGCGCCGAACAACGCCATGCGGGTGCGGGTCACTTGTCGCCGTTCCCGGCCGAGTCGAGCAGGTCGGTCAGTTCGTCGACGAGCTCGTGGAACTCGGGGCTTCTCGTCGTCTCGGGTCCCCTCGGACGTGCGAAGGAGACATCTTTCACGGCGCGAACGTGTCCGGGGCGCCCGCTCATGACGATGATGCGGTCGGCGAGGATCAGGGCCTCGTCGACGTCGTGCGTGACGAGGAGGGTCGTCAGGCGCTCCTCGCTCCAGATGCGCGCGAGCTCCGAGTTCATGCGCCGGCGCGTCACGGCGTCGAGCGCGCCGAACGGCTCGTCGAGGAGCAGCAGCTCCGGGCCGAGCACAAGGGCGCGGGCGATCGCGACACGCTGCCGCATGCCGCCCGACAGTTGCTTGGGGCGAGCGTGCTCGAAGCCTTCGAGCCCCACCAGCCCGATCAGCTCGCCGACGCGCGCTCTATCCGGCCGCATGCCGGCCAGACGGTACGGCAGCTCGATGTTGCTCCGCACCGAGGCCCAGGGAAGCAGGGCGTGCTCCTGGAAGGCCACGCCGAGGCGGTGCGCCTTCGCGAGTTCGGTCGGGTCGGCGCCGAAGACGTCGACGTCGCCAGAGGTCGGCTCGTCGAGTCCGGCCAGCATGCGCAACACGGTCGACTTGCCGCAGCCCGACGGACCGATCACCGCGACGAACTCGCCCTTGCGGATTTCGAGGTCGACCTCGGCGAGCGCGTGCAGGCGTTTTTCGCGAGCGAGCGTGAACACCTTGTCGACGCCGCGGAGGCTGACGCTCGCGACCGGCCCGCCGGGGTCGGGCGTGCTGTCGAATTCGGAGCTGCTCGTCTCGGGTACCGCTATGAGCGTGGTCATTGGGTCCTCCTCTGATCGTGAGGCCCGACGCTATGAGCGAAACGTTTCGATCGCATATCGCAACGATGGAACGCGTGTTACATGTTTCGGCCGGCCAGTGAGTCTCGTTCGGCGATCGAATGGCGCGAATGCGAAACGATGGCGACGCCAATCCCCACAGATCGCGCGACACGCCACACGCCTCATCAATCACGTTCGTAACATCAGCCACAATCATCACAACTTCGGTGCACTGGCCGACGCCCCGGAAAGGGATGGGCATGACGATCGCGATCGCTCCACCTCGCTACCTCGCAACCGCGCTCCGCAGCGTGGCGAGCCGGCTGGCCGATCTGGCGCGGGCCGGGCGAAGCGCCGCGTCGAGCGCGGAACTCGCCGCGGCCGACACGGTGTCCGCGTCTGCTGCCGCAACGCCGGCGCCGCGCACGTACCGCGTCAAGCCGGGCGACACGGCCGCTTCGATCGCGATCGCGCACGGCCTCAGCGCCGCATCCCTGCTCGTACGGAACGGCATGCGTCTGCGCGAGGAGCCCGAGCCCGGGGCCCTGCTCGTCGTCGAGCGGGGCGGCGCGGGCTGCCGCGAGGCGCGCCCCGTCGAGCCCGTCGAGGTCACCCATCACGAGATCCAGTCGGGCGAGACGCTCGACGATCTGTGCTTCCGGTTCAGCGTCTCCCGCCGCGTCCTGCTCACGGCGAACGGGCTTGCGGCCGAGGCCTCGATCACGCCGGGAGTCGTGCTCGTCATCCCGTCGTCGACCGACCCTCGCGACACCGGCGAGGTGCCGATCACCTCGCGAAACCAGGGCACGAGCGAGGCGACTGAGGAGCGTGCGGGCGGGACTCGCGGTGTTTCTGGGCGCAAGGCATGAGCATCCCGACTACCCTGCTGGGCGTGAGCCCTGCCAACCCGGATGACATGATCGGCCGTTTGATCGACGGTCGGTACCAAATCCGGTCACTCATCGCCCGAGGCGGCATGGCAACCGTGTACGTCGCGACCGACCTGCGCCTCGAGCGCCGCGTCGCGATCAAGATCATGCACGACCACCTCGCGGCCGACGACAACTTCCGCGCCCGCTTCATCCGCGAGGCCCGCGCCGCCGCGAAACTGCAGCATCCGAACGTCGTCAACGTGTACGACCAGGGCGAAGACCAGTCGTTCGCCTACATCGTCATGGAGTACGTGCCGGGCATCACGCTGCGTGATCTGCTGCACGACCACCAAAAACTGACGGCCGAGCAGACGATCGACGTCATGGACGCAGTGCTCTCCGGCCTGCAGGCCGCCCACCGCGTCGGCATCGTGCACCGCGACCTCAAGCCCGAGAACGTGCTGCTGGCCGACGACGGGCGCATCAAGCTCAGCGACTTCGGCCTCGCGCGCGCCGCGAGCGCCAACACGGCGTCGGGCCAGGTGCTGCTCGGCACGATCGCGTACCTCAGCCCCGAGCTCGTGACCAAGGGCACGGCCGGAATCCGCAGCGACATCTACTCGCTCGGCATCATGATGTACGAGATGCTCACGGGCGAGCAGCCGTATCGCGGCGACCAGCCCGTCAACATCGCCTACCGGCACGCGAATGAAGACGTGCCGCCGCCGAGCGACGTGCAACCGGATGTTCCGAGCGAGCTCGACGACCTCGTCGCGTGGTCGACGGAGCGCGATCCCGACGAGCGCCCCGCCGATGCGGGCGCCATGCTCGCGGCCCTGCGCCAGGCCGAGGCAGACCTCAGCGGTCGTCCGAGGCAGACCGCGTCGACGGTCGCGGGCGTGCCGCTCGGCAACGAGTTTCGCGAGCCGATCGCGCAGGCCGAGCCCGTCAACTGGGACGACTGGGAGGACGGCGAGCCGACAGACCCGTCGACGCAACTGCTCTTCGCGTCACCGGCGCAAGGGTCGTTCCACCCCGATGTCCCGCCCGCCGGTGGCGCGCTGGCGTTGCACGCGGGCGGCGACGTCGCCCTGCTCGAGGCCGACCCCGACGCGGCCGCTCTCGCCGACGGGCAACAGCCGCGCAAGCGCCGCCGCTGGCTCGCCGTGACGATCATCGCGGTACTCGTGCTCGCCCTCGTCGGCGGTGGCGGCGGCTGGTACTTCTTCATGGGCCCGGGCTCGTACGAGGCGGTTCCCGAGGTCGCCGGTCAGACGCTGGAGGCGGCACAGGCGGACATCGAGGGGCTCGGATTCGCGCTCGGCGACGTCAGCGAGGAACCCTCGCTCGACGTTCCCGAGGGCAACGTGCTTCGCACCGACCCCGAGCCTGGCGTGACGCTCGCGCCTGGCACCCCGATCAATCTGTGG
>JBQDJW010000173.1:0-6025 GCA_052086425.1 Pseudoclavibacter sp.
TCGCCGTGACTGTGAGCCCGCACGTGCTGCTCTGCCGAGACCGTTGGACCCCAGACCGCGCGTCCGCCCATCTTGATGGCCAGTGCGACCGCTGACGGATTCACACCCCCGACTTCGCTGTTGAGCGTGACCCCGCCGAACACCTTGACAGGGATGTCGCGGAGTTGCGCCTCCATCGCGAGCAGGTCCATGACTGTGTTGTGATGATGCGACTTGATGAGGATCGCCCGCATGTTGATCCGGGCCGCGTCCCGCGCGGCCTCGACATGATTGAACCGGCGGGGAAACGGGCTCGGGCCGGAATGCACGTGCAAATCGACGGCCCCGTCGAGCACTTTGAGCAATGACGGGGACGGAGCCTCGGCATCTGAATTGGTCATCTCACGTCCTTGTGTTCACATTTTGGTCGTCTGGTTCATATTACGGTGACTCTATCGGACTGTCCACAAGGCGGAGCCCTTGAGATGCGCGGCTAGCACAATTTGAAGTTCACATTATGGACAACGTCAATTGCACATTGAACGCACGTGTGTTGAGATTGGCCGACAATCACGTCACGCGCGCGACGCGCGACTCAAAATCGCCCCACCAGGAGTTGCCAGATGAGCGAGGACTCAACAGCCGCACAGGACGACGCCCCCGAGGCGGCCATGGCCTCGGTTCGCGGACCGATCCAGGCGATCGATCGAGCAGCCAACGTGCTCGCACTCTTCGACGAAGACACCCGAACCCTGACTCCCGCTTTCGTGGCCGACCGTCTCAAACTGAACCGCACGACCGCGCACCGCTACCTTCAGGCACTGCAGGTCTCCGGCTTCCTCTCCCCCACGAATGGGCCGGGCCCCTTGCTCGACCAGCTCTCGGCGCTCGTCTCCACCCGGCAACAGATCATGACACTCGCCCCAGCAGTCATGCGCCACCTCTCCGATCACACCGGCCTGACCGCAGTCCTGAGCTTCCTCGGACGCTCCGGCGCAGTGGTTGCCCTGGTTGAGGAGGCGAACGAGGGCACGATCCTGCTGACCATCAGGGTCGGGACTCTCCTCGAACCGAAGGCCGCCCAATCCCGCGTCCTCTTCGCGTTCCACTCCGACCCCGCGGTCGTCTCGCGCGCGCTCGCGGACCTGCCTGCCCCCGAAGCGCGGGCCGAGCAGACGGAACTCGCCCGAGTGCGGCGCGATCGCATCGCATGGGCCGATCTCAAACGCACCGGGCTGGCGTCCGTGGCAGCGCCCGTCTTCGGCGGCGATGAGGTCCAAGCGGCCCTCGCGCTACTGGGGACGACGACCATGCTGTCGTCATCCCCAGACGGCGAACGTCGCGTCCAACATCTCAGCGACGCCGCCGAGGAGCTCAGCGCCCTCATCACGACCTGACCCGCGGGCAACGAGCGGCCGGCAATGGCAAGCCGGCGATGCCCCACTCACGCGTCAGACTGGAGGGCCTCAGTCAGGACCGAGTGGTCGATCAGCTTCGCGAGTTCCTCCCGGCTTCGCGGCGGACGGTCGAGTTCCTTGGCCACCCATATGTCCTCACGCTCCAGGACGTCGAGCATGTCAGGGATGATCTGAACGGGGAACTCCATTTCCGGCCAGCTTGTTGCGATCTCGTGAATCGAGAATCCGGACACATCGGAGAGGTGATCCCAATATCGCGTGGGCTCCTGTTTCAGCGACTTGGTCGCTTCGGCGAGGGCACGAACGAACGCGACGATCGATCGGCGCTTTTCCGATTCGTGGAGGTCCTGCACCCTCGCGTGGAGATTGAAGACCTCGCGATAGAGGTCTCGATCCTGGAAGACGATCGCATCATCACCGAGCTGCTCTATCGCGTTGACCGGCTCGGGCTCCCAGATGGATATCGCATCGACTTCCCCACGTGCGAGGTAGCCCGACATCTGCGCCATGCCACTCTGACCGTCCTTCTCCTGCGCGAGACCGACGATGGTGACGTCATCCTCGGTGAGACCTACGGTTTCCAGCATTGCCACGAGGAAGTAGTTCGCCGACGTCTTGCGGGGCAGCATGACCGTCTTGCCCTTGAGATCTGCGAGCGTCTCGATGCCGGCCGACCTCCGCCCGACGAGCCGGAAGAAACTCTCCGTGACGGTCGCAATGATCCGCAGGTCGGGATTGGTCACCGATTCACGCAGCAGCTGCGTCTCCGCGTTCGTAGCGATATCGACTTCGCCCGATGTGATCTTGGTGATCCCGCCTTCGCCCACGGTCAGGGGACGGGGATAGAAGTCTCGGGCTGCCACCAGCACCGGCGCGAGCTCTATCCAGTAGATCCCGGAGACGGCAATGGGCGTCAACCGCTGGTCTGCCGCATCAACGGCGCCGAGGTGCATTCGGTTCATCTTTTATAACCACCTTGTTGTTCTGCGGAGCCCGGGCGTCGAGCCAAGTGCCCGGCTCGCCCTATCCGCGCAATTGAGTTCGGTGCCGGGCCAGTAGGCGAACACCTCGCCCTGGGGGGGTCCCACAATCGGACGACTGCGAGACCCCGAGGCGCCAGAGCTGACCTATTCCACGGGAGTCATCGTGGTCCAGGAGAGCCGTTCGCGGTATTCCTTGGGCTCAACACCAGTCCATCGGGTGGTGTTGACAACAGGGTTCGCGTTGAGGTTCCAGTACAGAGGCACGTAGTACATCAGCTCGCTCGCACGCTCCTGCACTTCCTTGTAGTATTCCGCTCGCTCGTCGCGATCGGTGGTTTGGAGCGCCAGAGCGGCTGCCTCATCAATCTCGGAATCACAGATTCCCGTCGAGTTGGCGTTTGTTCTGTCGTCGGGATTGCAAGTGAACCAGCGCATCATCCCGACTGATGGCTCCGGCCCGAGGTTCTGGACCGTCACCCCGATGTCGTAGTCGAACGTCTCGTAGACTCCCTCGAGGTAGAGCTGTGAGGTCGTGCCGAGGAGTTCTACGCCGATTCCGACCTCAGCGAGCTGCGACTGAAGCATGTCGACGGTCGCCACGAGATCTGCCACGCTCTGGATGTACCGGAGACGGAGGGTGAACCTCTTCCCATCCTCGCCGACCGGGAAGCCCGCCTCGTCCAGCGCCTCATTGATCGCGGGAATGTCGCGCGGGAAGTCGGCTGCGAAATCGACCTCGTCGCTTGCCGCCCAGTCCCAGGCGTCGGGCATGAATCCGTTGGCGGTCTTACCACCGATTCCGTACATCGCGGTTTCGACCATCGCGTCTCGATCAAGTGCGGAGAAAACCGCGTGGCGCACGGCAGGATCCGACAAGTACTCGCTGCGTGTGTTGAGGAACATGGGAACGATGCCGGGGTAGTGACCGCTGGTTCTAAAGTCCGTGTCGCTCGAGTCCCGGACGCGCTCAAGTGCCGAGGCAGCGACGAGCGTCTCATCCAGCTCTCCGGCGAACAGCGATTCCTGGCGGGTGTTCTCGTCGGCCATCTGCACGAAATAGGCGCGGTCGACCTGCGATTCTCCGCCCCAGTAGTCGGGATTCTTCACCAGGACGATCTCCGCCCCGGGGTTGTACTCGCCGAACTGCATCGGCCCGGTGCCGATGATGCCCTCATAGTTCGCCTCATTTGTGACGAAATCCGTTCCTTCGTAGAGATGCTTGGGAAGCATGTACTGCTCTGCGATCGTTTCAAGGATCGGGCCGAGTGGCTCACTCATGTTCATCGCCACGGTGTGGTCATCGATGATGTCGACGGAGGTGAGCCGCTTGGTGATCTCGGCTCCCATGATCGCCAGCGGCACGATCTCCTCGAAGTTGAACTTGACGTCCTCCGCCGTGAACGGCTCGCCATCGTGCCAGGTGACACCTTCCCTCAGGTTGAGAGTCAGCGTGAGCGCATCATCGCTGAGTTCCCAATCTGTCGCGAGGCCCGGGCTGACCTCACCGTCACCGGACGCGAAGATAAGTGGCTCCAGAATCTGGGAGCTAAACGCGGTGGCGGCGTTCCCGGAAGCAAACTGGGCATTGAGCCCGATGCCCATGGGGTCACCGTAGGTGATCCATTTCACATAGGTGGTTTCGGCGCCCTCGTCGCCACTTGCGGGAGCGCATCCTGCGAGCGCGAGCGTCCCAACAAGGCCCATCGCAAGCGATGCAACCAACCGACTCTTGGCGCGACCCCAAGTGGGCCGTGTTTTCGTGATTTTCATATCCTGCCTCTCTGCATGGATGTTTGGGGCGAAAGCTCACGTTTCGCGAAACCAACCGTCACTTCAACGGCGGTAGAACGGGTGTGGCCGCCAGAAGCGTTCGGGTGTAGTCGTCTGATGGGTTCGAGAAGACTTCGTCCGCCATGCCTTCCTCGACGACCTCGCCGGCACGCATGACATACACGCGGTCGGCGACCTTTTCCACGATCGGGAGATCGTGCGTGATGAACACGTATCCGACGCCGAGCCTGTCCTTGAGCTCGGCCATCACTCGAAGCACACCTGCCTTGACCGACGCGTCGAGCGCGGACACCGCCTCATCAGCCACGATGATGCTGGGGTTGAGCACGAGCGCGCGTGCGATGAGTACACGCTGGCGCTGTCCGCCACTCAATTCATGAGGGAAGCGGTCAAGAATCGTCTCGGCAGGGCTGAGCCCAACTTGTTGCAGTGCCTCGATCGCGATCGCACGGATCTCCGCTTGGCGGGATGCGAGCCCGTGGAATCGGACGATCTCCCCGATGGCCTGCTGAACGCGCTTCCGGGGATTGAGTGAACCTGCGGGGTCCTGGAGGACCGCTTGCACACTCCTCCGGTAGTCCGAGCGCTCCCGCCGATTCATTGATCCGATTCGCGTGCCGTCCAATTCCACTGTGCCCGAAGTCACTGGGATGAGATCGAGCAGCATTCGAGCAACGGTGCTCTTTCCGCTTCCGCTTTCTCCGACGATTGCGACGAACTCGCCGGGCCGTGATTGCAGGCTCACGCCTTTCACCGCGTGCACCGGGGCCCCGCGCTGCTTCGAATGGAACGTCTTTGAGATATTCCTCGCCTCAAGAAGCATCCGCCACCTCCTCGTTCAGGCTGCGACGGAGTTCTCGCGGCATCGAGTACAGCTCTTCACCGCGCGCAGTCAGGCTTCGCACGCTGCGTAGCAGCGCCTTCGTGTAGGGATGCTGCGGGTCAGTGATCACGCGTTCGGTGCTGCCTTCCTCCACGATCCGCCCGCTGTACATGACATAAACGCGATCGGTCATCCCCGCGACGACCGCGAGGTCATGCGAGATGAGGATGAGCGATGTGTTCAAATCGCTGACAGTCGTCTCGAGCGTTTTCAGGACGCGCTGCTGAACCGTCACATCAAGCGCCGTGGTCGGCTCGTCCGCGAGGATGAGCTCTGGACGCTTCGCGATGGCGATCGCAACCAGCACGCGCTGCCGCATCCCACCACTCAGCTCGTGCGGAAACTTTGCGATGACCTGCTTGGGCTTGTCCAGACCTGCTTGCTCCAGGAAGGCGAGCACTGCCTCCCTGCGAGAAGATGTTGTCCGTACCCGTTCGGAGGGGATGGACTCGGCAACCTGTCGGCCGATTCGCATGGTCGGGTTCAAGAAGGACATGGGATCCTGAAAGATCATCCCAACTCGCCGACGGCGAACCTCGGCCCAATCGTCGGCGGTCGCACCGAGCATCTCTTTGCCGCGTATCCGAAGCGACCCGGTCACCTGAACGCGGGGAGATTTTGGAAGTAGTCCGGCGATGGCGCGGCCCGTGATCGACTTGCCGGACCCGGATTCTCCGACGATTCCGACCCGTTCTCCGTCACGGACGATCAGGTCGACGTGCCGTACCGCCTCAACCGAGCTGTGCGGTCCAGTCGGGAGCACGACTCGAATTCCCTCGAGCTCTACGAGCGGTGTGCGGGCGTCGACGGGCCTAGCTGTTTCTGTCTGGGTGCTCATTTGACCCTTCCGATCATCGGATTGAACGAGTCATTCAGCGCGTCCCCGAGCAGGTTCACCGCGAGAACGACTGCGAAGATGCAAGCTCCTGGGATCACGGGGAGCCACCACCCCTCGCGCATGTGCCCCTGAG
>JBQDJW010000174.1:0-6018 GCA_052086425.1 Pseudoclavibacter sp.
GCCGCTCGCCGCGCCTGAGCGGTTGGAGCGACTACCGAGAAGCGGACGAGATCGCCGCGGCGGACGCCATGGCGCGCGCCGGCGTGACGGACCTCGCGCACCGCACGATCGACGACCTCTCGGGCGGCGAGCGCCAACGCGTGCTCATCGCGCGGGCGCTCGCGCAGGAGGCGAGCCACCTGCTGCTCGACGAACCCACGAACCACCTCGACGTGCGGTACCAGCACGAGATCCTGTCGCTCGTGCGGGAGTTGCCGCTCACGACGATCGTGGTGCTGCACGACCTCAATCTCGCGGCCCGCTACTGCGACGTCCTCGTGTTGCTCGAGCGCGGTCGAGTGGTCGCGAGCGGAGCGCCAGACGAGGTGCTCACGCCCGAGACCCTGCAGCCCGTGTACGGCATCGACGTGCGCAGGCTCGACCTCGACGGGGTGCCGCAGCTGGTGTTCGCCCCGCTGGGGGCCAGGCCTCAGGCGGGGATGTAGTCGAACGTGTCTGGGTCCGGGCCCGTGCGGTAGTCCTTGTTCAGGGCCGCGATCTCGTCGATGTCGGCGGCCGTGAGGTCGAAGTCGAAGAGCTGCAGGTTCTCTTCGACGCGCGAGCGCGTCACCGACTTCGGGAACACGATGTCGCCGCGCTGGATGTGCCAGCGAAGCGTGACCTGCGCAGGCGTCTTGCCGAGCCGCTCGGCGATCGCGACGATCGCGGGCTCGCCGAGCACTTCGGCTTTGGCGATGGGCGACCAGGCCTCGGTCGCGATGCCGGCTTCGCGGTTGAAGGCGCGCACGCTCTCGTTCGTGAGGTACGGGTGCACCTCGATCTGGTTCGCGGCGGGTGCGGTGCCCGTCTCGGCGATGATGCGCTCGAGGTGCGGCACCTGGAAGTTCGAGACGCCGATCGCGCGCGTGAAGCCGGCGTCGCGGATCTCGATCATGGCCTTCCACGTCTCGACGTAGTCGACGTCGATCGTCGGGAGCGGCCAGTGGATGAGGAAGAGGTCCATCGGGCCGCCGAGGCGCTCCACGCTCTTCTCGGCCTCGCGCAGCGCGTCGTCCCGCGTGTGGAAGCCGTTGTTGAGCTTGCTCGTGACGAACACCTCATCGCGGTTCAGGCCCGAGGCGGCGAGGGCGTCGCCGACCCCCTGTTCGTTCCGGTACATCTGCGCCGTGTCGATGT
The DNA here is from genome assembly GCA_052086425.1 of Pseudoclavibacter sp. Classification (GTDB taxonomy): domain Bacteria; phylum Actinomycetota; class Actinomycetes; order Actinomycetales; family Microbacteriaceae; genus Pseudoclavibacter. The sequence goes on from JBQDJW010000174.1 coordinate 1,177, forward strand.
GGCGGTAGCCGACCTCGAGGGCCGTCGCGACCGCCGCCTCGGTCTGCTCCGGCGCAACCTGGAACACGCCGAACCCCAGCTGCGGGATGCTGACGCCCTCGGCGATCTGAATCTCCGGGATAGAAGCCATCGAGAATCTCCTTCACTAGCGGTGTGCCGCGATTCTCGCGACCACGGTCGATAGCCGCCGACCGGGGGCGGCGTCTGTCGAACCTTCCTCTGGAGAATGCTACGGGCGGCGACCTTCGCGGGCGCCTGGCTCACGCAGCAGGTCGAACTGAGCCTGCGTCGCCTGCGCCTCGAACACTCCTGTCCGAGACGAATCCAGCGCACGAGGTACGGGGGCGGATGCTTCAGAGGAAGCGTGACGGCGGCACGGCGAAGGTGCGCGTGAACGCGGCGGTGAACGCGGCAGGAGAGGCGTACCCGAGGTTGGCCGAGACCTCGGTGACGGTCGATGAGGGGAGCTGACGAAGGCCGGCGAGGAGGCGGGCGCGACTCCGCCACGCGGCGGAACTGGTGCCGGTCTGCGCATGGAACTGGCGGTCGAACGTCCGCGCACTCATAGTCACCGCCCGTGCCCAGGTCTCGTTCGTCACGGCGACGTCGGGCGACGCGAGGTACGTGCGGCACAGTGACCGAAACGGTTCGTCGGGCGGCAGGGAGATGGACAGTGCCATCGGGGTGAGGCGCCGCAACTCGTGCAGCGTCAGGCTGATGACAGCCCCTTCGCGCCCTGCGACGTCGTAGTCAGGCGGGAAGCCGTTCGCGGTGCGCAGGAGTTCGCGCAGCAAGGGGTCGACCTCGGCGACCATGCAGCGGTCGGGCCACCACGGCACGGCGTCCGGTTCGATGTAGAGGCTCCACGTGGTGACGTCGTCCATCAGGACCTCGTGCGCGATCCCCGGTGGGATGAGGACCGCCCGATCGGTGGGAACGGTCCACGACCCGTCGTCGGTCTCGACCTGCATGACCCCGCTCGCGCCGTAGAGCAACTGCGCCCGCTTGTGGGCGTGACGGGGCAACAGGTGACCCGGCGGGTAGTCGGTCCCGATCGGGAGGACGTCGACGGGCAGGTGGTCGACATCATCGAGTCGAAGGTTGTGCACGACGCCACTCTATTGGCGAAAACGCGAAACAATGTGGTCAAAGTTCGATTGCTCGCCGCAGCGGGTACGCGATCGGATGGCGTCATGACACTGGTGGTTCTGTTCTTCGTGGGTCTGGCGGTCGGCGTGACCACGGTCCTGTTCGGCTTCGGCGGAGGGTTCGTCACCGTCCCCGTCATCCTGCTCGTCGACGCGGCGCGAGGGCCAGATGCCCTGCGCGTTGCGATCGCGACGTCGGCGCTGGTCATGGTCGTCAACGCGGCCGTCGCGACGTCGGCGACGCGACGGAGTGTCCTTGCCAGGCTTCGTGGACGGTGGCCGCTGTTCCTCCTCCTCGCCATCGGTGGCGCAGCCGGCGCGGTCGGTGCCCTGTTCGTGCCTGACGTCGTCCCCCGCTGGGGCTTCGTGATCTACATCGGCGTCACCGTCGTCGATCTGCTGCTCCGTCCGGGGTTCCTCCCCGGCCGCGGAATCGCGCGACGGTCGACGAGGGGGAACGGCCGTTCAATCCCGGATGGCTGGGGAATACCCATCGGTGGGATCGCGTCCTTCCTCGGTGTCGGCGGGAGCGTGATGACCGTGCCGATGATGCGGCGCTCCGGCCTGGACATGGGCGTGGCGACCTCGCTGGCGAATCCGTTGACGATCGCGATCGCGGCACCCGCGCTGGCCGTGGCGTTCGTGTTCGGCGGTGGTGTGGCCTCGGCACCCGGCGTGATCGGGACGGTCGACGTCGTATCGGCCCTTGTGCTGTTGGCCGGCGCGATCCCCGTCATCGTCCTGCTCCGACGGCGGCCTCCGAAGATCAGCGACGCCGTGCACAGCTGGGCCTACCTCGCGCTGCTCGTCGTGGCCGCGACAGTCGTGGCCGTCTCGTGATCGGTGGACGGACTCGTTGCAGCTCATCGGCAGCGGGGATGGCGATGCTCGCGGCGGCAGGGGCCCTCGGCGAGTCGGCGTCGACGGTCGGCGCGGGTTTCGGTCGGATGCTCCGAGGCGTATGGTGAGCGGCGTGAATGTTCGAGCGGCCCTCTGGGCGGACAGGAGGTCGTCGGCGCGTACAGCGTCGACGAGCGGCAGAGCCTGACCCGGCTCTGCGTTCTCGCGCGCTCTGCGCGGGAACGCCACCGACCGCGCTCTGCGCGGGCTCGTTTCCTGACCGCGCATTCTCGGCGCGGCAGTCGCAGATCCGCACTCACACGGAAGATTCACCATGCAGTCCATTGACAGCGCCCGCATCCGGGCATCGTTCGCGAACGTCAGCGTTCGCGAGCGCAAGAACATCCACCTTCCCGACCTCGACGCGATCGACTGGGATCGCATCGACTACCTCGGCTGGCGCGACCCGAAGCAGCCGCTCATCGGCTACGTCGTCGCGTTCGACGGCGTCGATGCAGACGGCGACGGCGGAGGCGACGGCGAGCCCGTCGGCCTCATGCTGCGCCAGACCGAGTCGACGCCGCGCAAGCGCACGCAGTGCTCGTGGTGCAGCGACGTGACCCTGCCGAACGACGTCGTCCTGTTCAGCACGCGCCGCAGCGGGGCGGCCGGGCGCCGAGGCGACTCGGTCGGCACCTACGTGTGCCAGCGCTTCGAGTGCAACGCCAACGTGCGCAAGCTCCCACCGCTCGCGTATGACGGATTCGATAGGGAGGCCGCGCGCATCGAGCGCATCGCGGCCATGCGGGCGAACGTGAGGTCGTTCGTCGCGAACGTCGTCGGCCGATAGGTCGCACTCCACCCGTGCATCCGGGCCCTGCGCACCCCGCGCATCCGGGCCTGCGCATGTGGCCGTGGCGACCTTGGCGGCGGCCGCGAGCATCCGGAACCCGGTGCCTGCTCGCGGCCGACCGCGCGGTCTCCCGCGAGCGCGTATGGCGCGCAGGGAACAGTTGACCTGCAATTCACTATCCTGTACTTCGCGCGCGCGGGGCGCGCAGGAAAGTGCGGGTTTGAAGATGGAAAACGCGACGCCGGCGCCTGGCGGCGATTCGGTCGACACCCTCGATCGCGAGGTCGTTCAGCACGCGCCGACCGGAACCTCTGGCGGTGGGCTGCGGGCGTTCCGCGATCGCGTCGACCGCTTCGTCGAGAGCACGATCGTTCAGCGGATCGTGGTCGTCGTCATCATCGCCAACGCCCTCATCCTCGGCCTGCAGACGACGACGTGGGGCGACGCGGCCGGGCACTCAGTGCTCGCGGTGCTCGACACGACCTGCCTCGTCGTGTTCGTCATCGAGATCGTGCTCAAGCTCGTCGGCAAGGGGCACCGGTTCTTCCGGCAGGGCTGGAACGTCTTCGATCTCATCGTCGTCGCGATCGCGCTGATCCCGGATGCGGGCGGCATCGCCGTGCTGCGGACCTTGCGAGTGCTTCGCCTCATCTCCCTCGTCAAGCGGCTGCGCTTCGTCATCGAGGCGCTCGGCGGGGCGATCCCGGGCCTCGGCTCGATCGGCACGCTGCTCGTGCTGATCTTCTATGTCGGCGCTGTCATGGCGACATCGCTGTTCGGCCAGTCGTTCCCCGAGTGGTTCGGCAACATCGGCTCGTCGATGTACAGCCTGTTCCAGATCATGACGCTCGAGAGCTGGTCGATGGGCATCGTTCGGCCGGTGATGGAGGTGTATCCGCTCGCGTGGGCCTTCTTCGTGCCGTTCATCGTGCTGTCGGCGTTCACGGTGCTCAACCTCTTCGTCGCCGTCATCGTCGACTCGATGCAGCACCTGCGCGAGAATCCGGATGCGTGGCCCGAGGAATCGGAGGGCGAGCAAGCCTCGATCGAGGTGCATGAAGAGGTCGCCGTGCTGCGCGGGCAGGTCACGGCGCTGCAGAGCGATCTGTCAGAGGCGCTCGTGCTGCTGCGCGAGCAGCGGGACCGGCAGTAGTTCCCGCTCTGGGCCGCCGCTGGGATTCCGGCGCGGGACTCCGGATCAGAATGTTCTGCGAGAACGTGTAAGCGACGTCGAGGTGATTCGTCAGGAGTGGTGAACGGGCGCGGACTGGCCGCCCCGTCGATCGCAAGGAGATCGATCATGCACACCACGCTCAGCACCGACGCCCGGGTGAAGCGCCCGGTCTTCGCCAGGCCCGCGGTCGCAATCGCGACGACTGCGGCCGGCATCATCTTCGCGTTCGCGGCCCTCGCGTCGCCGGCGTACGCGGCGTCGCACCCGGATGACGGCGGGCACAACGGCGGCCACGATGGCGGCGAGGAGTGTCCGCCGGATGGTCACGGCGACCCTGATGGCAACGGCAATCCCGATGGCAACGGCAACCCCGATGGGGGAGGCAACTCCGACGGCGACAATGATGGCGTCCCGAGCGTCGACAGCCTGACGTTCGCAGCCGCCCCAGCGGGATACGCCGTTGCGGGAACCACCGTGAAGATCACGGACGTCGCGGCCCCCGACAGCGATGAGCTCGGGGCGGACGATACCGTCGCGGACGAGCCTGGCGAGGGTGAGCCTGGCGAGGGTGAGCCTGGCGAGGGTGAGCCTGGCGAGGGTGAGCCCGGCGAAGGCGAGCCAGGCGAAGGCGAGCCCGGCGACGGCCACGACCCCAAGCCAGCAGACTGCCCAGACCCGCACGAGCCGGAGTGCCCGGACGACGAGTGGCCGCATGACGAGTGGCCCCACAACGAGTGGCCGGGCGACGGTCACGACGGCGACCACGACGGACACGGCGACCACGACGGACACGGCGACCACGACGGACACGGCGACCACGACGGACA
>JBQDJW010000175.1:0-5983 GCA_052086425.1 Pseudoclavibacter sp.
GCGGGTTCCCCCCCCCCCTGGTCCCAACCGGGGGGGGCGGGCCCGTGCGTGGCGCGAACGAAAACGCCTGGGGGCTGTGCCCCCGCACTCGCCCACCCCCACGAGGCGACAACGCTGCCGCGTTGCGGCGCGCTCACCCGAGCGATCAGTCGCGCAGGTACTCCGTGAACCGCTGGCGGATCTTGTTCACCTTGGGAACGGCGACGGCGAGGCAGTAGCCCTGCGTGGGGTTCTTCGCGAAGAAGTCCTGGTGGTAGTCCTCCGCCTCGAACACCTCGCCGAGCGGCTCCATCGTCGTGACGACGCCGCCGCCCCACGCCTCGTTCGCGCGATCGCGAGCGGCTTCGAACACCTCGCGCTGTTCGTCGCTGTCGTAGAACATGGCCGATCGGTACTGGGTGCCGATGTCGTTGCCCTGCCGATTGAGCTGGCGCGGGTCGTGCATCGTGAAGAAGGCGTCGAGGATCACGTCTGCCGGGATCTCCGCCTCGTCGAACTCGACGCGGACCGCCTCGGCGTGCCCGGTCGTGCCCGTGCACACGAGTTCGTAGTTCGGGCTCGGGTGCGCGCCGCCCGTGTACGCCGAGACGACGTCGGTCACGCCGCGCATCGCGCGATACGCAGCATCGAGGCACCAGAAGCATCCGCCCGCAAGAACAAAGGAAGTCATGGGCCAAGCGTACGACCCCGGATCTCGAAATGTCCGAGGGTGCGCCTAACGTGCGGAGCACCACGAAACGCCGGGCCGGCGGCACGAGAGAAAGGACCACAAATGACCATCGATCTGCTCATTCCGCGTCCCGCCACCGTGCGCGAAATCGTGCGAGGAGTCGTCCGCCAGCAGCTCAACGCGTCGCTCTGGCGCATCACCAGGCAGAGCGGCGAGGTGCTCGGTTACGTCGAGTACCTCGGCGAAGTCGGCCACCGCTATCGGGCGAAGCGGATGCTCCCCGACCGCCGTGGATTCATCGCCTACGGCGACTTCGACGAAATCGACGAGGCGGTCGAAGTCCTGCGGTACTGACTCCGCCGAAATTCCTCGCTGCCATGTACGCGTCGCAGTCCCCGTGCGGCCACCGCGTGCGGCCGTCACGTGGTCACGAGCGTGCTCGAGCGAGTGGTTTCGACTACGCGCCCGGGAACGGCTCGCGCCACCACGTGTCAAACGGCGTGGCGGGCACGGTGCGCTTGTGGCGGGTTTGCCAGAACATGCGCTCGATCTTCTCGGCGACGTCGTCCGCCACGCCCCCGCCCTCGAGATAGGTGTCGATCTCGGCGTACTTCAGGCCAAGGTTGTCCTCGTCCGACTGCCCGGGGGTGCCATCGAGCAAGTCGGCTGTCGGTGTCTTGGTGTACAGCAACTCGGGTGCCCCCAGCGCCGCAAGCAGCGCTTTGCCTTGCCCCTTCGTCAAGCCGGTCAGGGGTGTGAGGTCGACCGCGCCGTCGCCATACTTCGTGAAGAAGCCGGTGACGGCCTCGGCGGCGTGGTCGGTGCCGAGCACGAGGAGGCGCCGGTCGCCCGCGAGCGCGTATTGGGCGACCGCGCGCTCTCTGGCCTTGACGTTGCCCTTATTGAAGTCGGTGATGGCCACGCCGGCCGCAGGAGCGAACTCCTGCTCTATGCCGTCGGTCGCCGGCTTGATGTTGAAGGTGACGCGCTCGTCGGGCGAGATGAAGTCGAGGGCGAGTTGCGCATCTGCCTCATCGGCCTGCACGCCGTGGGGCAGGCGGACGGCGACGAAGGTGGCTTGACCTCTGCCTTCCCGTACGCGCTCGACCGCGAGTTGCGCCAACTTTCCGGCGAGCGACGAGTCCTGCCCGCCCGAGACGCCGAGCACGTAGCCGGCGGCGCCCGTCGCCGTCAGATAGTCGACGAGAAAGGAGACTCGTGCCTCGATTTCGCCCTGCGGGTCGACCTCGGGCTTGACGCAGAGCTCGGTGATGATCTTTTGCTGCAATGCGCGCATGCGCTCCTCCAGACAGCGTTCGAGAACCTTGCTTGGCCCTGATCACTGCGTCGCGCCGGCCCCAGGGGTCGTTCAAGACTAGCGACGCGACGAGGCGGAGGTGCCCCCGGCCAGATTCGAACTGGCGACACGCGGATTAGAAGGCCGCTGCTCTATCCCCTGAGCTACGAGGGCGTACGGGGAAAGCGTAGCGCGGGAGAGGGGCCCTACCATTGTTCGCTATGGGAAACGGTAATGATCGCCTCGTTTGGATCGACTGCGAGATGACGGGCCTCGAGATCGAACGCGACGAGCTCGTCGAGGTCGCCGTCGTCGTCACGGATTTCGAGCTCAACCTCATCGGCCCCGGATTCGACGTGGTGATCGCGCCGTCACAGGCGGCACTCGACAACATGGGCGACTTCGTTCGCAATATGCACACCGAATCAGGACTCCTCGAAGAGCTGCCGAACGGTGTCACGCTCGAAGAGGCCGAGCGACAGGTGCTCGCCTACATCCGCGAGCACGTGCCGGCGGAGAAGTCCGCGCCGATCGCCGGCAACTCGATCGGCACCGACCGAACGTTCCTCGCGAAGTACATGCCGCTCGTCGATCAGCACCTGCACTACCGCAGCGTCGATGTGTCGACCATCAAGGAGCTCTCGCGCCGCTGGTACCCGCGCGCGTACTTCAATTCGCCCCAGAAGCACGGTGGCCACCGCGCGACGGCCGACATTCTCGAGTCGATCCGCGAGCTGCGCTACTACCGCGAGGCCGTCTTCGTGCCCCAGCCCGGGCCGACGTCGGACGACGCCAAGGGTGTTGCCGAGCGCGTCGTTTCGCAATTCGCCCCGCACTTGTAATACACTGCCGTGGTTGCCGCTGGGCGGGGCGCTCGCCCCGGACTGCGCGCATGCGACATGGTGGGTATAGCTCAGCTGGTAGAGCGCCTGGTTGTGGTCTAGGAGGCCGCGGGTTCAAGCCCCGTTACTCACCCCAGCATGCAGGCCCCGACTCCCCCGGAATCCCGCGGAAGTCGGGGCCTTCTTCGTTCCCGCGATCGGGCCGTGCCCGGGATCGCCAACACGAGCGCTTCGGGCAGCGTGCTCGGGATCATCGTCATGACCGACGCCGCGACTGGCACGTCGCCCCACGATCGAGCTCGAGCGAGGCGGCCCCAAACTCTCCCCAGAGGGGGCCGCCTCATGTTTCTCTGCGAGAAGAAACACGTCGACCCTAAGGACGCCCACCCTGGGAACACGACCAGAAGGTATGCAAATCCACCGGTGAGGAAGCGAAACGTGTGCCTGGCTTGTAGAGTCCCCACGCCTGATCCGAACCGGAACCCACCTGGACGCATGCACCTACAAGCACCTATGTTGATAGGCAAGGTGTCCCACTCCTCCCCAGCAGAGACGCCCCAGTGATCCCTACTGCGAGAAGGAACCAGGTAACGTCCTCTGTTTCTCGGGGTCACGACGAGCGCCCCTCAATGCGCCGCAAAAGCGCGGCATGAGGGGCGCTCGCACGCATACCGCTGATCACGCAATGAATGCGGCACCACGCACGACAAACTTCCCGCCTTCGCAGGCGCAGTCCAGGATCGTCGTCCGAACACGTTCGCCGCGCACGAGCGCGTTCATGTCGGAGTAGGTCTCGGAGACGTGACCGCCGCGCGGCAGCTAGCAGACCGCGTGCATCATGCCAATCCACCGCCCGACCAGCGGGGTTTCGGGTGCCCCATTCGCGGCACACCGGGGCTACGTCATGGTGACGCGCGACCTTCTGGATCGTCACGTCGGCGCGGTGCGCGACCTCGATCGTCGCTGGTCGCGAGCGCGTCAGAGACCCTCTGCGATCAGCTTGATGGCGGTGAGGCGGCGATCCCATTCGACGCCGATCGCATCGAGGCGCCGAGCTGTGGTGCTGAGCCCGGTGCCGATGACGCGGTATTGCACCTCGCGCCCGACCTGAACGGTCTCCACGAGACCCACTTCGTGCAGGACCGCCAGGTGTTTGGCGATTGCTTGCCGCGTGACAGGCAGGCGCCGGGCGAGGGCGGACGCGGACGCGTCGCCCTCACCGAGAGCGGCGAGGATGCTCCACCGGGTTTCGTCGCCGAGGGCACTGCACATGTCGACCACCCCGCGGTCGACGAGTGTGCCGGCGCTCATGCAGCACCCTCGAGCAGCGCGACGAGCTTGTCGAGCTCCGCATCCCAGCCACCGCGGTGGTCCGCCATGAGCCCAGTCGGGTTGCCGGTGTTCTCGAAGCCGGTTTCGACGACGGTGAGCTGCGTGCCGCTCGGCGTCGCCTCGAGGGTGAAGCGGAAGACCGTTGCCCCTGGGTCGTCGACCGTTTCGGAAAGCGGACCTTCTTCGTTGCACCAGCGGTAGGAGACTTCCGACGGCGGGTCGAACGTATCGACGCGGATGGGCACTCGGCGCTCCCCCGGCCAGCCGATGGAGCCGAGGGCGCCCGCGCCGACTCCGGTGAGCGCGATCTGCCCGAACCACTGCGAGATCAGCTCGGGTTCCGTGACCGTGCGCCAGACCTTCTCGCGGGGCGCGTTGATGTGAATCGTCCGGCGCACACTGAAGGTATCGGCGTCGATGACGGCTTTGGGATTCTTCGTGTTCTCCATCAGGGTTTCTTTCTCTCGCGGCCGGCGATCGGCGGGCTGCGGTCAGCTGAGGGCCCAGCTTCAGTGCCGATTCGGCCGGTGATGTCGGTTGCCAAGCTGTGCACCCTCTTTGTTGCATCCAAGACTCGCACACGCGACAACGCACTGCAACCCTTTGGTTGCAGTGAGGAACGAAGCTGCATCCAGCGCCTCGCGACCGCGGCGACCGCGGCGACCGCCTCGGCGGCGCGCGCGAGGGCCACGCCTGTACGCCCTTGCCCCACAGCGCGAACCCCCGCGCTCGTCCCTCTCTCGGGCACGGGGCCGGGAAAACGTGGGCGCGAAGTCGCGCGGAGGCACTTCTCGAGGCGGGACTCCTGCCTCTCCTCGAGGAGCGGGGCGTACGGGCCTGCGACGGCGGGCCCGCGGCCGCGGCCGCGGCCGCGGAAGACTACGAGGCCGCGGCGCGGGCGCGGAAAAGGCGGGCGAGCATCCGTTGCGCCCCCTCGTCGCGAACCGCGCGACCTCGCGACTCGGGCACCCGGATCGCGTACACGGCGTAGATGCCTTCGCGAGCCGACACTCGCACGCGTGTCTGATCGACCGAGAGCCCGGCATCGGCGATGAGACCAAGCATCTCGGTGATCGATCGCTGGTGCAGCGATGGCCACACGGCGTCGAAGAAGTGCTGCTGCGGTCGCTCGCGCAGCATGTTGCCGACGATCAGCAGTCCGCCGGGCCGCACCGCGTCTGCCGCCTCGGCGAGCACCGCAGCCGCGACCCGGTAGCCGGCGTGCGAGGTCGGCAAGTGCTCGAACGCCCCGACGAGATCGACCAAATCGGCGCCGCCGTGCCCGACAGCGTGTGCGAGGGGATGCACGAGGAAATTCCGGCGGATCGCTCGGACGGCCGGGGCGGCGGCGGCACCTCGAGCGAGCGAGCGCACCATCGCGAGCGCCATGGGGTCGTGGTCGACGAAGACGATCTCGCTCACGCGAGCTCCGGTTTCGGCGAATGCACCGGCCAGCTCGAGCATCGGCTGCGCCAGACCGCACGCCAGGCTCGCGAGGCGGAGCGGCTCGTGGTCCGTTCCGGCGTGCGAAGTGCCGCCGGTAGAAGCGCCGCCGCGGAAGTGCTCGAGTGCGAGCGATTTGACGATCTCGGCCCGCGATCGCACCGCGTGCCCATCGGTGGCACCAGCGAGGTAGTCGCGCGTCGTGAGCCCGTATTCGTCGCCGGCGTCGTCGAGCGGAACGCCATCGAGGAACGCGTCGTAGCGCGCAATCACCCGAACGCCGCGCTCTGGACCGAGCTCACGCAGCAGCAGTTGGCGCGCGCTCGTGTCGCCGCTGCCGAAGAGCGACTCATCGAACACGTGCGGGTCGATGCCCTCGGCCGGATGCGCGATCCGGCC
>JBQDJW010000176.1:0-5949 GCA_052086425.1 Pseudoclavibacter sp.
GTGCCGCAGCCGCGCGGCTTCTCACCCCCGCGGCGCGGCGAGATCACCTTCGCCCGCCAGGTTCGCGACACGCTCGGACACGTCGGCGCGCACGCCCGCCGGGCGCCCCTCATCGGAGTGTACGCGCAGCCGCTGCTCCTCATGGGCGGATTCGTGGCGATGTACAACTTCCTCGGATTCCGCCTGCTCGCCGATCCGTATCGCATCCCGAGCGGGCTCGTCGGCCTCATGTTCCTCGCCTACCTCGCGGGCTCGATCGCGTCGCCGTACGCCGGCGCGCTCGCGGCGCGATTCCCGCGCAAGTACGTGCTGCTCGCGTGCACGCTCATCATGCTCGGCGGCACGGCCATGACGATGTCGTCGTCGATCTGGCTCATCGTGACCGGACTCGTCGTCATGACCGCCGGGTTCTTCGCCGCGCACTCCGTCGCCTCGGGCATCGCGGGGAGTATCCCGACCCGGGGACGCGCACAGTCGAGCGCGATCTACAACTTCCAGTACTACCTGGGCTCGAGTGTCTTCGGGTTCGTCGGCGGCGTCCTCTACGTCGCGTTCGGCTGGATCGGCACGGTCACGATGGTCGGCGGACTGACGCTGCTGGCCATGGTGTTCACGCTCGTGCTGATCCCGGCGGTGCCCCCGCCCGGTGCGGCGAAGTTCTCGCCCGAGCGCGAGAACGTCGGCACAACGACCGGGCCGACGGCGACGCCGTAGGCGGGGCCGGCCAGTCGCCGGCCCGCACGCTCACGCGAGACGCACGCAAAACGCCCCCAGCGCATCCGGATGCCATTGGCACCGCGGGCGCGCAGGGGGCGTTCGCGTCGTGGTCGCGGGGCGACTACTGCACGTCGATCGAGTCTTCGCTGACCAGGTCGCGGAACTTCGCGCCGTGCCAGATCAGCGGCTCGTTCTCGCCGACGCCCATGCGGGTGACCTCGAGCAGGACCATCCAGTGGTCGCCGGCCTCGGAGACCGAGTGGATCTTGGTCTCGAGCCACAGGGCGGCATCCTCGATGAAGACGGCACCAGAGTCGTCGACGTCGACCGCGACATCGGCGAAGCGCGAGGCGCGGTCCTTGCCGGCGAGCTTGCGCGTCAGGTCGCCCTGGCCCTTGCCGAAGATCGAGACACCGATCGCGGCCTCGCCGTTGATCTCGTCCCAGGTCTCGGACGATTTCTGCACGGCGACGGCGACGAGGCATGGCTCGAGCGAAACGCCGACCATGAACGACGACGCGACAAGCGCGTGCTTCTCGCCCGCCTTGTCGACGGCGAGCACCGAGACGCCCGACGGGAACTGCGCGAACGTCTTGCGGACGAGCATCGTGTCGTCCTTGAAATCGACCACCTTGGGCTGGCTCATACGTATTTTCCTTTCGAGGTCTCACGCGGACCCCACGTCTGACCGATATCGGTCTCGACCACGTCGCGGTGGCCGGTGCGGGAACGCGGCGCCTGGTTTGGGCCCGCCGCAGGAACCTTATCGACAAGTGGGGAAGGTGCGCAGCGGTCGTGCAGGAATCCGCTCAACATTTGCGCGGGAGTTGCATCGCGTGTCGCTTGCACTGTGCGCTGCGCACGGTTTGCGTGCCGGAGCTGCCTACCGCTCGCGGCGCAGGGCGTCCGGGGCCGGGAACGGCAGTGTGAAGCGCTCCGGGTTCGCACCGACGGCCGAGGCCGCCCCGTACTCGTCCGCGACGACGACGATCGCTTCGTCGCTCACCTCGCCGATGCGCACGGGGCGCTCGCTGCCGGACTCCGTCCGCAACGCGTAGCGGTCGGCGAGGTATCCGATGCCGCGCTCGTCGAGGGAGGTCTCGGCAACGAACCAGTCGACCGGCCCCGCGATGTGGGTGCGGCCGAGCGCGTCGATCGTGCCGAAGCCGTCGTCGACGGGCACGATCCAGCCGAGCCGCTCACCGTCTGGGCGCCGGTGCTCGATCCAGTCGTCGGGAATCACGTGGCGAGCGTAGCCTGCCGCAGGCGCCGGACGGCTCCTCGGCTCGCTACCGGCGCCGGTTCCGCGGGCGCGAGCGCGCGGCCGGCAGCTCGGGCGCCGCGACCTGCTCGCCGACGGTGTTCTCGAGCTCACCGATGCCCTCGATGACCATGCGCACCGTGTCGCCCGTCTGCAGCGGCGGCGGGGTGAGCCCGCCATTGCGGCCCCAGAGTTCGCCGAGGCAACCGCCGTTGCCGACGGTGCCTGATCCGAGCACGTCGCCCGCGACGACCCGCGAGTTGCGCGACGCGTACGCGACGAGCTCGCCGAACGGCCAGCCCATGTTCGACACGAGGTCCTCGCCGAGGAGCTCGCCGTTGACCGAGACCTCGGCGCGCACGGCCAGGAATCCCTCGTCGTCGACGAACTCGTCGAGTTCGTCGGCCGTCACGATCCACGGGCCGAGCGTCGACCCGAAGTCCTTGCCCTTCGCCGGGCCGAGACGCACCTGCATCTCGCGGGCCTGCAGGTCGCGTGCCGACCAGTCGTTCAGAATCGTGTAGCCGAAGATGCGGGAGGTCGCCTGCTCTGGCGTGAGGTTCGATTCGGGCTCCCCCGCTCCCCCGCCGATCACGGCGGCGAGTTCGAGCTCGAAGTCGAGCTTCTCCGTCACCGGCGGGTTCACGGTCGCTCCGGGCCCGGTGATCGTGAGCGGGTTCGTGAAGTAGAACGTCGGCGCCTGGTACCACTCGGGCGCCACGTTGCTTTTCCCCTCGACGCCGGCGCTGACGCCCTCGACGTGTTCCTCGAACGCCACGAAGTCGCGCATCGTCGTCGGTACGAGGGGCGCGAGCAGTCTCACGTCGGCGAGCGGCGTACCCGGATGCTCCGCCACGCGCGCGTGCAGGTCACGTGCGCCGTCGAGTCCGGCGGCGAGCACGTCGGCGACGGTCGCCCCGTCGGGGAACGGCACGACGGCGCCGTCGATGACGAAGCCCTCCGACGGGGACGCGGTCGCGGGGCCGGCCGCGGCGTCGGGGCCGGCGTCGGCGCCGACGGGAATCCAGCGAGCGAGTTTCATGGTGGTCCTTTCCCTCTGTATTTCTTGGGTCGCGCATCCGGAACTTGCGCGGTCGACGCGTTGACGCATCCGGGCCATTTCGCCACCTCTACTGGGAAGTTGTGGCTGTTCTGGTCGGGCCAGAACAACCACAACTGCACAGTTGTCGGGGTGGTGAGGTGAGCGTGTATCAGCGCGATGGGCCGGACGCGCGGTGCGCGACGGGCGCGCGGGCGCCGCCCCGCCTACGCGTGGCAGTCGAGCGGGCCGCCGTTGTAGTCGCGCATGTCGCTCCACGCGGCGCCGGCGTCGAGCGGGGTGCCGCTCAGCTCGGCCATCGCGCTGTGCACGTTGCCGACGATGCGCTCGCTGTCGGCGAGCCCGGCGAACTCGCCGAGGTCGAGCTCACGGGCCGCGTCGAGCGGCGAAGCCCCGCGCGCGTGCGCCGACTCCGAAGCCTCGAGCACGAACGCCAGGTACGAGCGCACGGGGTCGAGGATCTCGGGCCCACCGACCGGGCCGTGCCCGGGAACGACCGTGGCCGGCCCGAGGGCGGCGAGCTCGTCGAGCGTCTGCAGCCAGCCGCTGAGCGAGCCGGACAGCCCGAACGGCGTGCCGCCGTTGAACACGAGGTCGCCCGTGAACAGCACGCGTTCGGTCGGCAACCACACGTAGGCGTCGCCGGTCGTGTGCGACGAGCGGCCGGGGTGGCGCACCTCGATGGGCGCGTCGCCTGGCTCGAGCACGAGCACGTCGTCGAACACGATCGACGGCGTTCGCGCTCGGATATCGCCCATCTCGAACGGCGAGAAGATGCCGGGAGCCGGCACGTGGGGCGTGCTCAGGTCGGCGTGGACGCGCCGTTGAGCGATGACCTCGGCGTCGGGCACGAGCGAGAGCCCGTTGCAGTGGTCCGGATGCGAGTGCGTCAGGACGACGCGCGACACGTCGCGCCCGCCGAGCACGCCATCGGCCGCCTCGAGGAACGCCCGCGTGCGCTTCTCGGTCGACGTGACGTCGACGAACGTCGCGCCCGCGTCGCCCTCGCGCGCGATGAGGCCGGTGTTGTTGATCATCCAGGTGCCGTCTGGCTGCACGTAGGCCCAGACGCCGTCGGCCACCTGCTGGATGGTGGGTTGGTCAGTCGTCGTCGACATTCGTTCCTCCGTCGGTGCGGTCGATCGTGATGTGTGCGGTGGTGGCGCCGGATGCGCCGGCCGGGTCGGGTGCGCCGGTGCCGGATGCGCCGGCGCCTGCGGACGCATGGGTGACGCCGGATGCGCCGCCAGGCACCGCATCGCCGTCGCCCCGCACGAACCGCGGCAGCGTCAACAGCATCGCGGCGGCGACCCCCATCATCGACGCGGCGATGACGAGCGGGCTCGCGTACGTGCCTGTCGCGTCGAACAGGTAGCCCGCGAGGACCGGCCCGAGCGCGCTGCCGACCATGAACAGGCTGTACACCAGGCTGTAGAGCGACCCGAAGGCACGCGGCCCGAAGTACCGCGAGCTGAGGTAGCTCATGAGGTCGATCTCGGCGCCGAAGCCGATACCGATGAGCAGGGCCGTGAGCGGCGCGACCGGCGCCCCGCCCCAGAGCAGTAGCAGGCAGCCGAGCGCGGCCGCGATGAACAGCGGCACGGCGACGTAGGTTGCGTAGAGACGGTCGAAGAGCAAGCCGATGACGGGCCGGGCGATCACGGTTCCGACGCCGACGAGCGACGACAGGAGCGCGGCCTGCACGGGCTCGACGCCCGAGTCGATGAGCAACGGCACGAAGTGCGGCACCATCGTCAGCAGCGCCCAGCCGAGCAGGAAGAACACGACGCAGAGCGTCCAGAACTCGCGTCGTCGCACGGCCTCGCTGAACAGCTGCGGGCGGCCGTGCTCGTCGACGGCCGCGACGGGCGCCGGGGTCGGCGAAGCGGAGACACTGGCTGCGGCGGGGGCACCGGATGCGGCAGCTGTACCGGGGGCTGCAGCGGTACTGGATCCTGCGACGGCACCGGATGCTTCAGTCGCGCCGGCGCCCCCAGGCAGACCGGCCGCGTCTTGTCTCCCGGCTGCTCCGCCCCGCTGCGCAGGCGGCGCGAGCTTCGCGAACCACACGAGCGCGAACGGCACGCACGCGAGCACGGCCATGGTGAAGTAGACTCCGCGCCAGCCCGCGTCGCTCGCGACGACGGCACCCATGAGCGGCGGCATGATGAGCCCGGCGGTGCCGAGCCCGCCCGCCATGATGCCGAGCGCGAGCCCGCGCCGCCGGTCGAAGCGCTCCACGAGCGCCTTCGAGTAAGTGACGGCCGCCGTTCCCGCACCGAACATGCCGGCGCAGGCGTAGAAGACGAGGAACAGCGTGAGGTTCGAGGTGAACGTTCCGAGCAGCACCATCGTGACGACGAACAGGGGGATCGCCACGATGCTCACCCGCTTGACGCCGTACCGATCGAGCAGTCGGCCGACGAACGGGAGTGCGATGGCGAGTCCGAGCGAGCTCACGAGGCTCGACAGATTGATCTCGCCGCGGCCCCAGCCGAACTCCTCCTGCAGCGGCACGACGAGCGTGCCGAGGAAATAGCCGAGCGAGCTCATGCCGACGCCGGCACCGATCGTCGCGTACACGAGCGTCGGCCAGCCGCGGCGCAGCTCACCTCGGGTGCCGCCGGCTACGGCGGCGCCTTCTTTCACGAGTGCAGCCGTCATCGTCCGCGAACCCCCTGCTCGAGCGCGGCCGCGTTCGCGCCGAGGATGCGGTTGGCGGCATCTTCGGGAAGTCCGGCATCGCGGATCAACGGCAGTGGCGCATCCACGCCCATGTCGAAGGGATAGTCGGTGCCGAGCACGACCCGGTCGGCCCCGGCGGTCTCGACCAGGTAGCGGACGGCCGCGGGGTCGTGCACGACCGTGTCGAACCACAGCTTCGACAAATAGGTCGACGGCGCGTGCGCGC
>JBQDJW010000177.1:0-5905 GCA_052086425.1 Pseudoclavibacter sp.
CTCGCATCCGCGCCCAGCGCATCCGCAACCGTCGCTCCCGGAGCACCCGGCGCACCCGCACTCGCACTCGCACTCGTGCGCCCCGGCCGCTCGATCGCGGGCGGCGGCCCCGGCACCCACACGCCGGCCGCGGCGAGCCGCTCCCCCGACGACCGCAGCACCTCGTCTGCTTGGCCGTCGGCCGCCGCGCCGCCTCCCGGCTCGAGCACGACGACGCGGTCGGCGACGGGCAGCCACGTGTCGACGCGATGCTCGATGACGACGAGCGTCGCTCCCGTGCGATCGGCCACGCGCCAGACGGCGTCTCGCACCTCGACGACCCCGTCGGGGTCGAGGTTGGCGGTCGGTTCGTCGAGCAGGAACAGCCGGGGGCGCAGTGCGAGTACGCCCGCGAGCGCGAGCCGCTGTCGCTCGCCGCCGCTCAACCTCGCGGTCGAGCGGTCGAGCGGAAGGTCGAGTCCGACGTCGTCGAGGGCGCGGCGAACGCGGCCCCAGATCTCGTCGCGGGGCACGCGAAGGTTCTCGCAGCCGAATGCGACATCGTCACCGACGCGGCCGAGGATCGTGTTCGATTGCGGGTCTTGCAGCACGAGCCCGGCCGCGCCTCTGGCGGCTTCGGGTCGTCGTCCGTCGATCGTGAGCGAGCCGGTCTCTTCGCCCTCGTCGGCGCCGCCGAGCACCCCCGCGAGCGCCGCGAGCAGCGTCGACTTGCCAGCGCCGGATGGCCCGAGCAGCAGGATGCGCTCGCCCGACTCGACGCGCAGGTCGAGCCCGGCGACGGCAGCGGCGCGCCGCCCGGCGTGACGCCAGCCCCAGCCGCGAGCCTCGATGACGGCGCCGCCGGCCTCTGCACCCGTTCGATCATCGTGCACGAGCGCCGGCTCACCCGACCCGTCGCGACGTTCGCCCGGCGGCGAAGCGATTGAGTGCACCCGTCGCGGCGAGTGCGCGCGTGAGCAGCCAGCCGACGAGGCCCGCGAGCACGGCGCCGGAGACGACCGTGCCGACGAGGTAGATGATGAGGAACGCGGGGCCCATCTCGATGTTGCCCGAGAGGAACAGCTCGAGGGTCCAGGCGAAGAGGCCGGATGCGGCACCCGCGGTGATCGCGGTCGGCAGCCCGAACCTGCGGTAGCGCAGCAGGGCGAACACGGCCTCGGCCCCGAGTCCCTGCGCGATACCCGAGTAGACGGTCTCGATCGACCACTGGCTGCCGAGCAGCGTCGAGGTGATCGCGGCGAGCAGCTCAACGAAGAGCGCGGCGCCCGGCTTGCGGATGATGAGCCCGCCGAGCACGCCGCCGAGTAGCCAGATGCCGGTGGCGAAGCCGCCGAGACCCGGGGTCAGGGCATCGAACGCCGTGAACCAGGCGTAGCCGACGGTGTTCCAGACGACGAAGATGAGGCCGGTCGCGACGCCGAGCACGGCGGCCACGACGATGTCGATGGTGCGCCAGCGGTACGTTGCTCTGGCTGGGGCTGCGGCAGGAGCATCCTGCCCATTTGCCGCGGCGGGATTGGAATTGGGTTCGGTCGTACGCATTGCGTGCCCTTTCGGTGGTGAAAGTGCACGGGATGAGCCTCGCGGTGCGAGGACGAGAGAAGATGCCTCCCTGCGCCGGCATGATCCGGATCAGGTTCGACGGTCGAAGGCCGCAGCCTTCCTCTCAGCCCGGTTCGCCGGACTCCCGTGTGCCCGCAATGGTAGCCGACTGCGCGAGCCGGGTGAACCGCGAGCCTCGCTACTTCTTGAGCGCCTTGACGAGCCTCGGCAGCGTGCAGCCCGCGACGACCGCGAGCGGCAGCACGGCGATGAGGAGGGCGATGATGTTCGGCTGGAAGCGGGTGCCGAACTCGTCGCTCACGTACGCGCCGATCGGCACGCTGAAGCCGCCGCCGCCGACACCGGCCCCGTTGCCGCCGCGGTGCGCGGCGTCGTCGCCGTCGGCCGCGTCGGCAGCCGACTCGCTCGCGCCCGAGAGCTTCAGCTTGCCGTCGCTGAAGTCGCCCTCGCCTTCGCCGCCGCCGAAGCCGAAGCCGGAGATCGCGACGGGGATGACCTCGGCATTGCCGAGTTCGACCTTGTCGCCGTACGCCAGGGGAACGCCCAAGCGGTCGAGTTTGCGGATGAGCTGCTCATTCATGCCTGCCATGGCCACCATGCTAGGCAGGAGGTGCCCCATCTGTCTGGGCGTGTCGCCTGCTCCTTCGAGCCCGGAAACGAGTCAGAAGCATCCCGTCGGGTAGCTTGGGACGAGTCGGGCGCCCCGTTCGAATCCCGCGATAACAGGAGGTTTCATGCAGAGTTGGCCAGGATCGGCCTACCCGCTCGGAGCCACGTTCGACGGCACTGGCACCAACTTCGCCCTCTTCAGCGAAGCCGCCACGAAAGTCGAACTCTGCCTCTTCGACGACGACGGCGCCGAGACCCGGGTCAAGCTGCATGAGCAGGATGCGTTCGTCTGGCACTGCTATTTGCCGCAGATCCAGCCGGGCCAGCAGTACGGGTTCCGGGTGCACGGCGACTACGACCCGTCGCGGGGTCAGCGCGCCAACCCGGCCAAGCTGCTGCTCGACCCGTACTCGAAGGCCATCACGGGGGAAGTCGACTGGGATCAGGCGCTCTACAGCTACAACTTCGGCGACCCGGACAGCTTCAACGACGAGGACTCGGCACCGCACACGAAGCGCTCGGTCGTCATCAACCCCTTCTTCGATTGGGCGGGCGACCGCGCTCCGAAGACGCCGTACCAGGACAGCTTCATCTACGAGGCCCACGTCAAGGGGCTCACGGCCCTGCATCCCGGGATTCCCGAGGAGCTGCGCGGCACGTATGCCGGCATCGCGCATCCGGCCACCATCGATCACCTCAAGCACCTCGGCGTGACCGCGATCGAGCTCATGCCCGTGCACCAGTTCGTGCACGACTCGACGCTGCTCGAGAACGGGCTGCGCAACTACTGGGGCTACAACACGATCGGGTTCCTCGCTCCCCACGCCGAGTACAGCTCGTCGGGGTCGCTCGGCCAGCAGGTGCAGGAGTTCAAGGGCATGGTCAAGGCCCTGCACGCGAACGACATCGAAGTGATCCTCGACGTCGTCTACAACCACACCGCCGAGGGCAACCACCTCGGCCCGACCCTGAGCTTCCGCGGCATCGACAACGCCGCCTACTACCGGCTCGAGGCGAACGACCTGCGGTACTACACCGACTACACGGGCACCGGCAATTCGTTCAACATGCGCCACCCGCACTCGCTGCAGCTGATCATGGACTCGCTGCGATATTGGGTCACCGAGATGCACGTCGACGGGTTCCGATTCGACCTCGCCTCGACGCTCGCGCGCGAGCTGCACGACGTCGACAAGCTGTCGGCCTTCTTCGATCTCGTGCAGCAGGACCCGGTCGTCTCGCAGGCGAAGCTCATCGCCGAGCCGTGGGATGTGGGCCCCGGCGGCTATCAGGTCGGCAACTTCCCGCCGCAGTGGACGGAGTGGAACGGCCAGTACCGCGACACCGTTCGCGACTTCTGGCGCGGCGAGCCGTCGACGCTCGGCGAGTTCGCGAGCCGCATCTCTGGGTCGTCAGACCTCTACGAGCACTCCGGGCGCCGCCCGTTCGCCTCGATCAACTTCGTGACCGCGCACGACGGCTTCACCCTGCGCGACCTCGTGTCGTACAACGAGAAGCACAACGACGCCAACGGGGAAGACGGGCGCGACGGCGAAAGCCACAATCGCAGCTACAACCTGGGGGTCGAGGGGCCGACCGACGACCCCGATATCAACGCCATGCGCTCGCGACAGCAGCGCAATTTCATCGCGACCATGCTGCTGAGCCAGGGTGTGCCGATGCTGCTGCACGGCGACGAGTTCGGGCGCACCCAGCAGGGCAACAACAACACGTACGCGCAAGACAGCGAACTGAGCTGGGTGCACTGGGACTCTGCAGACGAGCCCCTCGCCGAGTTCACGCGCACGATCGCCAAGCTGCGCAACGACCACCCGACGTTCCGCCGGCGCCGCTTCTTCAACGGGCGCGTCATCGACCGCGGCGAGGGCGATGCCTTGCCGGACATCGTGTGGCTCAATACGGACGGCGCGCAGATGCGCACCTCCGACTGGAATAGCGAGTACGTCAAGTGCATGGGGATGTTCCTCAACGGCAACGCGATCGCCGGCCGCGACGACCGCGGGCAGTACATCGTCGACGTCGACTTCATCGTCTACTTCAACGCGTCCGACTCGGTCGTTCCGGTCACTCTGCCCGTGCACCAGATCCAGCGCACGTGGACACCGATCATCGACACGGCTGGCACGCGCGGCGACCACGAGGTGTACGAACCGGGGGCGAGCTTCGAGCTGCAGGCGCGATCCCTCGTCGTGCTGCAGCAGTACGACGAGCCAGAGCGCGAGCCAGACCATTCGGTCGCGGCCTCCGTCGCGACGCTGACGCAGCCGATCTCGATCATCGAGTCGTCGAAGTAGGCGCGAACGGGCGCGCCGGGCGCACGAGCGACATCGTGCGCCAGTCGAATGACCGGTCGGACGCGCCGAGCGCTGCGGAAACGCGCGAACTGCACGAAGATGGGAGTCGAGGCCGAGCATCCGGCCCCTCGAGGATCGACAGCACCCAGGAATCGCAATGCACACGCCCACGAGCACCTATCGGCTGCAGCTGACCCCCGCATTCGGGTTCGACGAGGCCCGAGCGGTGCTGCCATACCTCCGCGGTATCGGCGTCGACTGGATCTACCTCTCGCCGATCCTGCAGGCGGCCTCCGGGTCGACGCACGGTTACGACGTCGTCGACCCGACCCGCGTGTGCGATGCCCTCGGCGGGGAGGACGGGTTCCGCGCGCTCGCCGACGCGGCGCACGATGCCGGAATGCGCGTGCTCGTCGACATCGTTCCGAACCACCTCGGCGTGCAGGTGCCGCGCGAGAACGCGTGGTGGTGGAGTGTGCTCGAGCAGGGGCAGGACTCGCCGCACGAGCCCGTGTTCGACATCGATTGGCACGCGGGCGACGGGCGCATCCTGCTGCCGGTCATCGGCGACGCCGATATGCCGAGCGAGCCTGGTGCGCCGATCGGCAACCTCGTTGCCGACCCGGATGCCGGGGTGCTGCGGTACCACGACACCGAGTATCCGCTCGCGGCCGGGAGCACCGATGGCGAGCTGATGACGCAGGTCGAGATGCCCGTTGAGCGGCCGGCCGGAGGGGGCGCGGGGAACGGCAATTACCCGCGCGACGGACGGGGCGATGGCGACCCGGAAGACGGCGACGCCCCAGCCGCTGACGACCGCGACCCCAACGACGACTCGGGCGCCCGCGATGAGCCGGATGCTGTGGTGCGGAATCTCGTCACGGGCGACGCGGCGACACGGGTGCACGCGCGGCAGCACTACCGCCTCGTGCACTGGCGGCAGGGCGACTTCAAGCTCAACTACCGCCGCTTCTTCACGGTCACGGGCCTCGCCGGCGTCTGCGTCGAGAAGCCGGACGTGTTCGACGCGACGCACGACACGATTCTGCGACTCGTGCGCGACGGATACATCGACGGGCTCCGCATCGATCACCCGGACGGGTTGCGCGACCCCGACGGGTACCTCGAACGCCTCGCCGACCGCACCGGCGGCATCTACGTCGTCGTCGAGAAGATCCTCGAACCGGGCGAGCGGCTCGAGGCGTCGTGGGCGACGGCGGGGACGACGGGCTACGACGCCCTCGGCGAGATCGACCGCATCCTCACCGACCCCGATGGCGAGGGCACCCTCGATGACATCGCCGCCGCCCGCGCGGCCGGGCCGGACGGCGCCGAGCCGGAGGCCTGGGGCGCCCTCGTGCACCGCATGAAGCGGCAGGTCACCGACGACTCGCTGCACGCCGAGGTGCGTCGCATCG
>JBQDJW010000178.1:0-5903 GCA_052086425.1 Pseudoclavibacter sp.
TACCAATCGTCGCCCGAAGGACTCGATCATGGCTTTGACCAACCCAATTCCGCTCGTCGCCACCGGCTCGATCAGCACGGGCGCGACGCGCGCGCACACTCAGCGCATCCCGACCCCCGGCGACCCCGGCGATCCTCGCGGCCCGGGGTCCGGCGCCCCGCGCGCCGGCGCCCGAGCCTGGGCGGGGCTCGTCGCCCTCGCCCTCGGCGTGTTCGTGATCTGCATCGACGCGACCGTGCTCGACCTCGCGATCCCTGCGATCACCGAGGATCTGCGCCCGTCGGGCACGCAGCTGCTGTGGATCATCGACGTCTACTCGTTCATCGTCGCTGGCCTGCTGCTCACGATGGGCACGCTCGGCGACCGCATCGGCCGGCGCAAGCTGCTGCTGTTCGGCGCGGTCGGCTTCGGCGTCGCCTCGGCCATCGCCGCCTTCTCGACGAGCGCCGAAATGCTCATTGCGGCCCGCGTACTCCTCGGCATCGCCGGTGCGACGCTCATGCCGTCGACGCTCGGTCTGATCCGCACGCTGTTCGACGACCCGCGTCAGCGCAGCTTCGCGATCGGCGTGTGGGCGGCCGCCGCCGGCGCTGGCACGGCGTTCGGTCCGCTCGTCGGCGGCTGGCTGCTCGAGCACTTCTGGTGGGGGTCGGTCTTCATCGTCAACCTGCCGGTCATGGCGGTGCTGCTCATTTCGGTGCCGCTGCTCGTGCGCGAGGCCCGCGACCCCAACCCGGGTCGATTCGATCTCGTGAGCGCGGTCGTGTCGATTGGCGCGATCATCGGCGTTGTGTACGCGGTCAAGGAGACGGCGGCGCACGGCTTCCGCGTCGACGCCCTCGTCGCGGGCGTCCTCGGGCTTGCCCTCGGCTGGTGGTTCGTCCGCAGGCAGCAGCGGCCCGACCCGATGATCGACCTCTCGCTGTTCGCGCTGCCCAGGTTCTCGGCCGGCGTCGTCTCGAACGGGCTGTCGGCCTTCGCCTTCGCCGGCGTGCTGTTCTTCGGGTCGCAGTACCTGCAGATCGTGCTCGGGTTCGGCCCCCTCGCTGCCGGGTTCATGATGCTGCCAGGCGTTGCCGTGAGCGTGCTCGGCTCGCTCGTCGCGGCACCGGTCGCCCGCCGCGTTGGCCCAGGGCTCACGATCGGCTGGTCATTGCTCATCAGCGCCATCGGCGCCGTCATTCTCGCGTTCTGCGGCACGGGTACGACGCCGCTCGTGTTCATCGCCGGCTACGCCATCGTCGGCGTCGGGGTCGGCGTCATCACCGCCCTGGCGAGTGACCTCGTCGTCGGAGCGGCGCCGGTCGCCCGCGCGAGCGGCGCCTCATCGATCTCCGAGATGGGGTACGAGCTCGGCATCTCGACCGGCGTCGCGGTACTCGGCAGCGTGGTGCTCTCGATCTACCGCTCCGGGCTCGATGTGACCGGGCTCGACGCGGATTCCGCTCAGGCGGCGGCCGACACGATCGGCGGGGCGTACGCGGTCGCGCACGAGCTCGGCGGGCCGACGGGCGCAGCGCTCTCGGCGAGTGCCGGCGACGCGTTCGTGTCGGGCATGCACGTCGCGGCGATCTCGACCGCGGTCGTGCTGGTCGCGGCCGGCCGCGTGGTCATGCGGCTGCTGCGGGGGCGCCCCGAGTAAGAGAACGGACCCGCTGCAACGGGGGTCACCGGCGCTCGCCGCGTCGGTGACCCCCGTACTCGACGACGCGTCAGCCCCGGATGCTACCCTGTCGCCACTCCCGTGGACCCCCACCCCCCCAAACTCCCCACCACAGGAAGCGGCGATGTTGTCGTATGCACTTGGCATAAACATTGGATCCTGCACGCTTTCGGCCGGAGTCGCCAAGCGCCCGAACGGCGCCCCGACCCAGGTCGAACCCCTTCCGCTCGGTGACGCTCCAGACGCCTCCGACGCCATCGGCGACCCCGCCGACCGTGCAAAACAGCGCGCGACGGCCCCGGCCATCGCGTTCGTCGACGATGACGCGAGGGTCGTCGTCGGCGACACGGCGCTCCGATTGTCCGAGGATCGCCCTGAGCGCGCGATCCGAGACGTGGTCCACCGTGTCGGCGATGCCGTTCCCATCACGGTCGGCGATCTCGACATCGCCGCCGAAGACCTCTATGCGGCGATGGTCGAGTGGATGCTCGAGCGTGCGATCACGGCGACGGGTTCGCGACCCGAGGCCGTCGCGCTGACGCATCCCTCCTCGTGGGGCGCGTTCCGCATCGAGCTGGTGCGTGATGCGATCGCCGAGCGCGGTCTCGAGGGGATCCGGTTCGTCGCCGAGCCGATCGCCGCGGCGCAGCACGACGCGGTCACCCGGCAGCCGGGCCCTGGCACCGCGATCGCGATCTACGATCTGGGCGGGGGCTCATTCGACGCGACCGTTGTTCGCGCCGACGACGACGGCCGCCTCGCGGTCGTCGGCTCGCCTGTCGGCGTCCCTGCCATCGGCGGCGCGACGTTCGAGTACGAGGTGGTTTCGCACGTGCTTGCGCACGCGACACCAGGCCAGGATGCGCGTGGCGCGGAATCGAGTGATCCGGAAGGGAGCGGCGCGGAATCGAGCGACGAGGTCGCTGATGCCGCCGCCGTCGACGTTGGCCGCGTCGTCGCCGCCCTTGACGCCGGCGCCTCCCGTGCGGCGGGCGCTCTGCGTCGCGCCTGCGCCGACGCGATCGCGACCCTCTCGCTCGAAACCGAGACGAGCATCCCTGTCATCACGGAGACCGGGCCGACGAGCGTTCGGCTCGTGCGGGCCGAGTACGAGGCCATGATCGAGCCCCGCATCAGTGAGACGGTCGACGCCATGCGACGAGCGATCGACGCGAGCGCCGTCGCCGACCTCGACGCGATCGTGCTCGTCGGCGGCGCGGCGCAGACGCCGATCGTGGCACAGCAACTCTCGGCGGCCTTCGGGCGGCCGATCGCGATCGGCGACGAGCCGCAGCTCGCGGGGGCATTCGGCGCGGCGGTACTCGCGGCCGAAATCGCCGCGGCCGAGCCCGGCGCCGACGAGGAGCCCCGCGAACTGCAGGTCGACGACGCGGTCGCCGAGTCGCAGCATGTCGCCTCCGCGGCGAGGCGGACCAGGCGCGCGACGTTCCAGTCGGCGCGCAGGCGGCGCGCGGCGGCCTGGCTCCAGCTGAAGAATGGTCGCGGCGCCGTCATCGGGGGTGCGGCCGCTGCCGCGCTCGCGGCCGTGCTCGTGACCCCCGCCATCGCCTT
The DNA here is from genome assembly GCA_052086425.1 of Pseudoclavibacter sp. GTDB lineage: Bacteria > Actinomycetota > Actinomycetes > Actinomycetales > Microbacteriaceae > Pseudoclavibacter. The sequence goes on from JBQDJW010000178.1 coordinate 3,236, forward strand.
CGCGCTCAGCGTCGGCGGCCCATCCGGAGACGCGGGCGCGCGGGCCGTGGCGGGGAGCCACGCGGCCTCGGCGGGCGCCGGTGGCGACGCGGGAAGCGGCGAGGCCGAGTCCGGCGAGGCCGCAGGTGAGCAGGCGGGCGGCGCCGACGCGGGGGGCGCAGGCTCGGGCGGCCCGTCGGACGGCGCTGGGAGTACGAGCGGCGCGGGTTCGGGCGGCGGGTCGTCGAGCGATGCGTCGTCCGGCGACGCTTCGGGATCGTCGAACGAAGCCTCCGATGGCGCTACCACCCAGCCGGGAATGGGCGGGCCCCACACGGACCCGACGAAGCCCCCCGGGGCGGGAGGGTCGTGGAACAACAGCGGCAGCGGCGGCGAGACGCCGACGTCGCCGACGCAGCAGCCGCCCGCGCCGACGCAACCGCCATCGGGCCCCTCCGACCCATCTCCCGACGATCCACCCGAGACGCAGGTGCCGGATCCCGACCCGGACACGGAGCCAGGGTCGTCGCAGCCAGAAGGCGATCCCGCTCCGTGATGGCGGGCCCGGCTCCCGAGCTCTACGGCGCCGCCGCGGGGCTCGCCCTCCGGGCTGCCGACGGAGACCCCGCCGGCGCCCCCGATGCGCGCACGATGCTCGGCCTGCTCGGCGTGCGCGGCACTGGCAAGACGGCCGTGCTCGATTCACTCGCCGAGACGTTTGCCGCGCGCGGCGCCGCCGTGCACCGGAGCGTTGCCGATGCCGCTCGCGCACGCGCGACCGTCGGCGGCTCCGGCTCTGCGCGCGCGACACTGCTCGTCGACGACGCGCACACGCTCGGCGATGACGACCTTCGCTGCCTGCTCGACCTCGCTCGCGATGCTGCGGGACCGCACCTCGTCGTCGCGGCGAGGCCGCCGATCGACCATTCGGAGGCGCTCGCCGTCGCCAGACACCTCGAACGCGTCGGACCGGTGGTCGTGCTCGATCGGATCCGCGCGCCCGACGCGCTCGAGTGGGCCCGCAGCGCGCTCGGCCGAGACCTCGAGCCGGAACAGGTCGATCGGTTGCTCGAGCAGACCGACGGGGCACCGTGGCTCGTCGAGCGAGTGCTGGCCGCATGCTCGGAGACGCTCGAACTCGACGGCGATCCGCCGGAGGGCCTCATGCACCGACTCGCCCTCGACCTCGAGCGCCTCGACGCCGACGTCGCCGCGCTCGCGCTCGCGCTCGGGGTCGGCTTCGACCTGCGGTCGCGGATGCTCCCCTCGTGGTCGCCGTTCCAGTCGAGCGACCTCGACCGCGTCGTGAAGGCCGCTCGCGCGGACGGCATCCTCCGCGCCGACGACGGCCTGATCCCGCTCATCGGGGCAGCGGCGGTGCGCGCGGCTCCGGCGCATCGCGTCGGTGCCATGCAACTCGAGCTCGCCGGCGAGTTCTCGAAGCGCGGCCGACCGCTCGACCCTGCGCTGGCGGACCCGTCGGCGGCGGGTCTGCTCGACCCGGGCGTCGCGTCGGCGCTCGCCCTCGAGGGAGATGCGCACCTCCTGGCCGACCCGGCTCGCGCGAACGACTACTACTCTGCGGCGCTCGCCGCTGGCGCCGAGCGCCGAGAGGTGCGCGCCCGCCAGGCGCAGGCGGCACTCGCGGTCGGCGACACCGAGACCGCTGGGCACCTCATCGAGCAGCACGTCGTCGACGGCGAGCCCCGCGATCTCGGGCGTACCGTCGACGTCGCGGCCGCGCACTGGGCCGCGAGGTGCCTGCCGGGACGAAGTGCCGAGATCTACCGGTGGTACGGCGCAGAACGGGTCGGCGCCTCCGCCCCTTCTGCGGCGATCGCGCTGTACGGGGCGGGCGATCCCGAGACGGGCAAGCGCATGCTCGAGGTCACGAGCGAGTCGTTTCCGACGGGCGTGAGCATCAGTGCGCGAAACTGCGGTCGAGCCCTGCGGGCTTCGCTCGGCGACGACCCGTCGCCCGCGCTGGCGCTGCTCGTGCGCGCCTCGTCGACGCTCACGGTCACCGGTGTCATGTCTCCCTTGCCAGAGCATCCGGCCGCCCTCGCGGCGATCGTCGCGATGCACAGCGGCGATCTCGGGGCGGCGGTATCGGTTCTCGACGATGCGATCGACGGGGATCAGGGCGGGGCAGGGGCACTGCCGCGCTTCCTGCTGCTTCGGGCCTGGGCGTCGATGCTGGCGGGCGAGCCCGCGCGAGCCCGCGACGACTGCGCCAGGGCTCGACGGCATCCCTATCCGCTGGCGCCCCGCGACGAACTGTTCGCGCGGTCGCTCGAGGTCGGCCTCGCGCGACGCGCCGATGATCTGCAGGCGCTCATGCGCGCGTGGCGCGGGGTGCGGGAATTCGTCATGACGGTGGGCATGGGGTTGTTCACGCTGCTTCCGCTCGGCGAACTCGTGGTCGCGGCTGCCCGCATGAGCGACAGCAAGGCCGTCGAACCGGCGCTCAGAGAGGCGTGGGCGCTGCTCGAGCGGCTCGGCGACCCGCCGCTCTGGTCGAGCACGCTTCGGTGGTCGTGCGTGCATGCCGGCATCATCGCCAATCGCCCCGACGACCTCACCCCGCACGCGGCGGCGCTCGTGCGCGCCGCTCGACACTTCCCGCTGGCCGCGGCGCTCGCCCAAGCCGGTCGAACCTGGGTGCGGATGCTCGGCGGGCACGCCGATG
>JBQDJW010000179.1:0-5888 GCA_052086425.1 Pseudoclavibacter sp.
AGCATCGGCTTCGTACAGTGAATGACATGTCGAACCCCCAGTCAGACGGCGATTCCGCGCAGACCGATGCGGCCGCGCACACGAACGACGCGCAGGCAGAGCACTCGACGCCCGGCACCTATTCGGCGAAGGGCAAGGAGTTCACGCGCGATACGCGGTACATCAACGACCGCATCACGCGCGGCGGTCGCGCCGCGGAGAACCCTGAAATCGAGACCTGGCCGGTCGAGTCCGGCCGGTATCGCCTCGTCGTCGCGCGGGCCTGCCCGTGGGCGCACCGCGCGATCATCGTGCGCCGGCTGCTCGGCCTCGAGGACGCGATCTCGATGGCCGTGTGCGGGCCGGTGCACGACGAGCGGTCGTGGACCTTCGACAAGGCGCCTGGCGGCATCGACCCCGTGCTCGGCTACGAGCGGCTGCAGCAGGCGTATTTCGCGCGCGACCCCGAGTACCCGCGCGGCATCACCGTGCCCGCGATCGTCGAGGAGTCGACGAGGGCGGTCGTGACGAACGACTTCGCCTGGATCACGCTCGACTTCTCGACCGAGTGGACCGAGTTCCACCGCAAGGGCGCGCCGAACCTGTACCCAGAGGCGTTGCAGAGCGACATGGACGACGTCATGCGGTTCGTCTACACCGAGATCAACAACGGCGTGTACCGCTGTGGCTTCGCGGGCTCGCAGGAGGCGTACGAGACCGCATACACGCGGCTGTTCACGGCCCTCGACAAGATCTCGGAGCGGCTCGAGACCCGCCGGTACCTGATGGGCGACGCGATCACCGAGGCCGACGTGCGCCTCTTCACGACCCTCGTGCGCTTCGACCCCGTCTACCACGGACACTTCAAGTGCAACCGCCAGAAGCTCAGCGAGATGCCGGTGCTGTGGGCCTACGCGCGCGACCTGTTCCAGACCCCTGGCTTCGGCGACACAGTCGATTTCGTCGACATCAAGCGGCACTACTACGAGGTGCACCGCGACCTGAACCCGCTCGGGATCGTGCCGCTCGGGCCCGATCTCGAGACGTGGCTCGCGCCGCACGGGCGCGAGTCGCTCGGCGGCAGCCCGTTCGGCGACGGCACGCCGCCGGGACCGATCGTCGACCCGATCGAGGAGGGGCACGGACTGACCTCGTCCACGCCTCACGGACGACGGGCTGTCACCTTTCGGTGATAGACCTGGGGGTCATCATCGCCGCCTGAATCGTGCCCGACGGTCGGATGCCCTGGCACTCGCGCCGGGTGGACCATGGTCGCCATGACCCCACGATCCTCCCTCCTCGCTCTCGGCGGCGCGCTCGCCGCCACCACGCTCGCCCTCACCGGGTGCAGTTTCTCCTCCTCGGTGCAGGTTCCAGCTGACGAGGCTGCGGCTCAGGCAGCGGCTGCGCTCGAGCCTCAGCTCGGATACGCTCCCGAGATCTCGTGCCCGCAGGATCTCGAAGCCGAGGTCGGGCACGAGCTCGTGTGCGAGCTCGTGGACGATGCGGGCGAGCCTCACGACGTCACGCTGACGGTCACGGAGGTCGGTGACGACGGCTACGTCGACTTCGACGTCAGCGTCGGGTAGCGGCCTGCCGGACGGCGACGTGCACAGCGGCCCGAAGGGTCCGGCCGCGGCACGCTGAAGGATCCGTTCATCGGCCCGGCCGAACGGGGCACGGGCTGGGGCAAGAACTGCCCGGGTCGGATACGGATGGCCGTAGGTTCGAACCCAGTGATTGAACGCCACGCCGCGGGTACTGTGGCAGGAAAGGACGACGCACCCCTGCGGAGCCCGAACCTCCCGGTCGAAGGAGCAGCGATGAGCAGTGGCGGCCTCGGTTGGCGACGTTCTGCGTCGACCCCCGGTCTGCCGAGCATCGGCGGCGCGAGGCCGGTTCGCGAACCGTTGCACCGCGAGTGGCAGGTCGACGGCGGGGAGCTCGGCGGTCTCGAGTGGACCGCAGGCGCCTCGGCACCCGTCGTGCTCGCCGCACACGGCATCACCGCGAATGCGGCCATGTGGCAATTGGTCGCCGATCGTCTGCCCGCCGCCCGAATCCTGGCCCCAGATCTTCGTGGCCGCGGCCGCTCGAACCACCTGCCAGGGCCCTGGTCGCTCGCGCGCCTCGCCGACGACCTCGCGCGAGTGCTCGACGCGGCCGGCATCGAGCGCGCGGTCGTCGCCGGGCACTCGATGGGCGGCTTCGTGGGGGTGCGGTTCGCCGAGCGGCATGCCGACCGCGTCGAATCGCTCGTGCTCGTCGACGGCGGGCTTCCGACGCCTCCGGTGTCGCGGGGCCCCGACGGCGCGTTGCCGCGGCCGCACGACCTGTTCGGTCCGGCGAGTGACCGACTGACTCGCACGTTCGCCTCGCGCGAGGACTACCGCGAGTTCTGGCGCGCGCATCCGGCGTTCGGTCCATGGTGGAATGCCGCGATCGAGGCGTTCTCCGACGCCGACCTCGAACCGGCGCCCGGCGGGTTCGTGCCGGCGACGATGCTGGATGCCATGGTCGAGAATGCGCTTGAGCTCGACGGCCGAGATGGCTACGCGCATGCGCTTCTCGGTCTCCGGGTCCCGATGGCGTTCATCCGGTCGCCCAAGGGGATCGTCAACGACGATCCCCTGTACCCGGCGGATTACGCGGAGGAGTGGGTGCGGCGCATTGCCGGCGTCGCCAATGTCGAGGCCGACGCGACGAACCACTACACGGTGCTGCTCGCGCCCCACGGCGCCGACGTGACGGCCGCCGTGATCCGCGGCGTCGTCGAGATCAGCGCGGCTCGCGAGCGCGCCCGCTCGATGCACCCGGCGACCGGGCGGCTGCGCGTGATCCGTGCGGTCGACGATCTGGGGCGGTAACGCGGCAGGCGCTGACTTCGAGTCGGCTTGCGCGCGTCGCACGAGTCTCGTGCGGATGCCGAGTGGGCCTCTGTCGCATTCCCGGCCCCGCGCATCCTGAACACCGCGTAAAACTTGGACATTTGACCGAGATCTGTGACGGATGTGGCAATTGTTACTTGTGGAAACCTCATGTAGACGTAGCATTCGAGTGATCGCCTCTTGAGCGGTCTCTGAATGCTGGCGCTGCGGCGCCCGGTCGACAAGGAGTCCACAGTGGCAACCGATCCCCGTCCAGACAACAGCGTCGAGCCCACCGCGCTCGACCACACACCCGCGGCGCCCTCGACGGCGGCGACCCTCGTCGCCGAGCTCGTCGGCACGTTCCTGCTCGTGTTCGGCATCATCGGCACGGCGCTGTTCGCCGCGAACTTCGGTGCGAGCGACGAGGGCACATCGCTCGGCGTCGGCTTCCTCGGCGTCTCGCTCGCTGCCGGACTCACGGTCGTCGCCGGCGCATACGCCTTCGGCCCGATCTCGGGCGGACACTTCAATCCGGCAGTCACGCTCGGCTTGGCCGCGGTTGGACGGTTCCCGTGGGCGCAGGTCGGCGGATACATCGTCGCCCAGGTCGTCGGCGGCATCCTCGCGACGCTCGTCATCTACCTCATCGGCCTCGGCGGCGCCGATGGCTGGCTCGCGTCCGCACAGGAGGGCGGCTTCGCCTCGAACGGCTACGACCAGCTCTCGCCCGGCGGCTTCGGCCTCGTCGCGGTGATCATCATGGAGGTCGTCGTGACCTTCATCTTCGTCACCGTGATCCTCGGCGTCACCCACTCGTCACGCGGCACGAAGTTCGCCGGCCTGGCGATCGGCCTCACGCTCACGCTGCTGCACCTCATCTCGATCCCGGTCTCGAACGCGTCGATCAACCCGGCGCGCTCGATCGCCCCCGCGATCTTCGGGGGTGCCGATGCGCTCATCCAGGTGTGGGTGTTCATCGTGTTCCCGATCGTGGGCGGCCTGATCGCCGGGTTCGTATACCGGGCGCTGTTCGACGGCACGAAGCGGGCGTAGGGCGGCTTCCGCTCCGACGTTCGCTCCCGCTCTCTGCAACGAGCGCCGGGCGGCACGCGATCTCGATGCGAGATCTGCGTGCCACCCGGCGCTCGTCTTCGCTGTTCGTCTGTGCCCGGCACTCGTTCGAGGTGTCTACGGGTCTTGTTCACGGCACCGCGCGGGCTGGCGACGTGCTCGATCAGCTGGGGGCGGGGGTGGAGCGCAGGTTCCAGGCACGCGTGGTCGGGGCCTTTCACGCGGGCTGGCAACGTGCTTTCCGGAGCCGTCCGGGACAGCAGTTTTTCAGCCGCGCCGTTCCGCGCGCGGCGCGGTCGGCTTGCGTGACAGAAATGGTCGCTCGTTCGTCGGTTGAGCGACCATTTCTGCCACTGAGCGCGGGCGCGGAACGCTTGAGTGACGAAAATGGTCGCTCCGCGGCTGCGAGAGCGACCATTTCTGTCATTGAGCGTGGGTGCGGAAAGCTTGAGTGACGCACACGGTCGCTCCGCGGCTACTTGAGCGACCATGTTCGTCATTGAAGACCCGCGCGTGTGGGTTCGGCGCATCCGACTGGCCCCGCGCGTCTGGGTTCCGCGCATCCGGGTGGCCCCGCGCATCCGGGCCCCGCGCATCCGGCCGGGCCCCGCGCATCCGGCCGGGCCTCGCGCATCCGGCCGGGCAGCGCGCATCCGGCCCCGCGCGCCCCGCTACCGCACGCGGCGGCGGTACAGCACGGCCGCGACGATCCAGGCGACGGCGAGGATGCCGATGCACCAGGCGAGTGCGACAGGAAGATCGCTCCCGACGGGATCGCCGCCGAGCAACGCGCGGATCGCGTTCACGATCGACGTGACCGGCTGGTGCTCGGCGAACCAGCGCACCGGCCCTGGCATCGACTCGGTCGGCACGAAGGCCGAGCTGACGAACGGCAGCAGGATGAGCGGGTACGAGAATGCGCTCGCGCCGTCGACCGACCTCGCGGCGAGCCCCGAGACGACCGCCACCCACGTCAGGGCGAGCGCGAACAGCACCAGGATGCCCGCGATGCCGAGCCACGAGAGCGGCCCGGCTCCGCTGCGGAACCCCATGAGCAGTGCGACGCCGGTCACGATCACGAGCGATGCGACGATCGACGTGATCGAGGTGAGCACGTGCGCCCACAGGACGGACGAGCGGGCGATCGGCATCGACCGGAACCGGTCGACCATGCCGCCCTGCACGTCGAGGTACAGGCGGTACGAGGTGTATGAGACGCCGGTGGCGACGGTGATGAGCAGGATCCCCGGCAGCAGATAGTCGACGTAGTCGGCGCCGCCGACGTCGATCGCGCCGCCGAAGACGTACACGAACAGCAGCAGGAACGCGATCGGCATGATCGCGGTCGTGATGATCGTGTCCGGGCTGCGCAAGATGTGGCGCAGCGATCGCCCCGTGAGCGCGGCGGTGTCACCGAGCGCGTGGGCGGTGGCCCTGGAGGTTGGCACGGTCGGCGCCGCTGTCGCGGTCATGCGTGCTCTCCTTCGTTCCGGATGCGTTGGGTCGCGTGTTCGGGCGCCGCTTCGGCCGTCTGCGTGCCGACGAGCGCCAGGAACACGTCCTCGAGGCTCGGCCGCTTCTCGACGTACTCGACGGTCGCCGGCGGCAGGAGGGCCTGCAGTTCGGCGAGCGGTCCGCTCACGAGGATCTTGCCCTCGTGCAGAATCGCGATGCGATCGGCGAGCTGCTCGGCCTCCTCGAGGTACTGCGTCGTCAGCAAGACCGTCGTGCCGCGCCCCGCGAGGTCGCGTATCGCATCCCACACCTCGATTCGCGCCTCGGGGTCGAGGCCGGTCGTCGGCTCGTCGAGGAAGATCACCGACGGGTCGCCGATGAGGCTCATGGCGATGTCGAGCCGGCGTCGCATGCCGCCCGAGTAGGTGCCGACGCGCCGGTCGGCGGCGTCGGCGAGCGAGAAGCGATCGAGCAGACCGGATGCGACCTCGCCGGGGGCGTGCACGTGGCGGA
>JBQDJW010000180.1:0-5875 GCA_052086425.1 Pseudoclavibacter sp.
CGTCGTAAGCGACGAGCCGGCCACCGTGGGCTACACCACCTTAAGGGGCACTACTTTCGAGGAAGCAGTAGCAACGCCTTCACGCTCGAGAATGTTGGCGACGACGTCGATTGGTTGTCTTACCGGTGCCGTGGCGCTGAACTCTCGCAGTACCGCTGCGAGCGTCACGTCCGGCACTTTATTGTCGTCGAGGAGCTCGTTCATGAATGGCGAACTCAGCTCAGTAAGCATCCACACCAGCAAAGGAAGACTCCTCAGTTCCTCCTCGAACTCGATCTGACAGTCCGCCTGACGAAACGGCGGGTGCCACCCATGAATAAGTTCGCGAACTACGGCCGCTTCGGGAGAACGGTAGTGGATCTTCCGCATACGCAAGGGACCATTCAGCACTCGCTGAGCAGTGAGCTGCAACCGTTGGGCGGAGACATCAATGTCGGTCCCCTGCAGATGCCAGCGCCGATGCTTAACGCATATCGGCCCTGTCGCGAGGGATACTTCCACTGCCTCGCCATGCGCGCATCGTCGGCACATTGCCCACGCTCCCGATACGAAGCTGCGGCACACGTCGCATCGGCGATTCCATGCGCCCCGCTCATGCTTATGACAATCTTTGGCGTTATCGAGCTCTGACAAGTATCGCGGCGGCAACGCGCCAAGCGTCTCCACGAGATATACACCACTACGAGGGCTGAGGCTCTTCGGGACGCTTGGGTCGAAGCGCCGGATCCACCACCAGAGGTCGGTCTCCGAGACCCCGTTCGCTCGGCACAGTCGGCGATAGAAGCTTCTGGTCGTCTCTGCCGGGAACGGGACAACTCGGACAGGAAGCTGTGGAATCCGAGACCCAGCCCACCTCGCGTCTGACATAACCAGGCCGCTTCTTTCACTCCGGCTAGGTGTGACTCGCTGGCCCGAACCGTTCTCGTCGGGACCGACGAGCGTGCGTGCGAACGACCTCGCCCTCGTGGCCGGCGAGAATGTCACGATGCCGAAGAAGAGCCGCGCGAACAGTAGGGATACGCGCCATCAGGTGTCGAGCAGGGGCGTCGATGTCACCGAAACGGGCTGAGCGAAGGACTCGCGTCAGAGACATCGGGCGAGCCGGCGCTTCGAGGGCGTCGCCGTTCCTCAAGCGTGCGATCGTACGTGTGAGCGGCTGGTTACGTCTAACGTCGGCCGCAACAATCTGGAGGACGCGGGAAAGCGTGGCGCGAGGGATCCTTCGATCCTGCAGGATCGCGGTGATCTCTGTGGAACTCAGTCGAAGCATCAGGTCAACGAGCATCGGGAAAGAGTCGATCTGAACGCTCGGTGACAGTTCGCCGGCCTCACGGTCGCCGGTGGTATGCCATTCGAACAGGAGATCACGTGCGATGGTCGCAGCCGGTGATCGATATCCGATCTGCCGCAGTGAAAGGACTCGATCCAAGCGCCGCTGCGCTCGGATCTGAGACTCGAGGTGCGCGACGTCAACATCGAGCTCACCAGCATGCCACCGCCTATGCTTCACACAGATTGGGCCTGCCTGGATGTAGGCGAACGCGAGTTCGCCGCCGACACATCTCCGACAAAGGGGTGTCGCCACCTCACCCGTGCGACAGTACTCGCAACGGCGTATCCAGTAGGATGGATCGTGCTTGCACGAGGCGTCGGAGCTCGAGGACGAGAAGTAGTCAAGCGGGAGCCCCCCGAGTCGCGCAATATGTGCCTTCGCTGAACGCGGCTTGACGGCGAATGGGAGATCGGCATCATGGTGGCGCAAGTACAGCCAAGCCTCCTTCGTGTCGAGGAGGTTGGCCCTGCAGAGCCGACGGAAGTAGCTCGTTGCCGTCTCATTCGACACGGGCTGCACGGGCGCCGGAAGCGTACGGACGGCCGAGTAACCGTTCTCCGTGGTTGTCGCGATCATCCAACTAGCTGAGCTGCTGCTCGTTTTTGAAGTTGAGCAACCTTTCGGGGGAACTCTCCGATGTCGAGTTCTTCGACGCCGTCTTCGATCGCTCGGATCGCGGCGATCTGAAGCATGTCCTTCAACACCCCAATCTCGCCATTGCTGAGGCGGTGAAGGTCCAGAGCAGCAGCCAGGATGGCGCCCTTCTGCTGCTTGAGGAGACAGAGCGAGTCTTCGATCGCGAGGAGGAGGTCTCCCCAGTCCGACCGTTCCTCGTCGTCCAAGATGCGGTACGGCTCAGCAGTGTGGACTTCAAACCGTTTGCGTATCTGACCTTCGCGAGTTCCGGAAAGTAGGCCGGTTTCCTCGACGTCGATACCGGCGTACACGAAGGTCCCACCGCACCGTTCGGAGAGTTGTTTGAGCATGTCGGACGCTTCGATGTTCTGCCGGTACCGCAGGTCGAGGTGGTGGACATCGTCGATGAGGATGAGTTCGGTTGAGCACCTGCGCAGTGCGTTCGCGACCGTGTCCATGAGCTCGCCATAGGTGCGACGCGGATGGGCCGGCAGGCCCAGGAACCGAGCGAACTCGCCCATCAACGCTTTCGCTGTGCACTGCGCAGGTACGGCGACGTAGACAACGGGGATGTTCCCTTTGGCCGCCGCTGGGTGGCTCGTTTGACGGCGACGGAGCTCGTGCTCTTTCCCGATCTGCAAGAGCGTGGTCGTTTTGCCCTGTCCCGGGGCTCCGGACAAGATCACGCCGAGCTTCCCGACCTGTCGGAACTTGTTTGCGGTGATGCGCTCGCGTGTCGCGCGTCGCACGGTGTTGTACTGCGGCGTCTTCACGAAGGCGCCCGCCTGCGCGTATCGTGCCCGCGCGTCTTTGTACATCGCGCGCTCGCCAAACGACATCTCACGAAGCTCGTCCACGGTAACGGGCACGGGCCTGTCATAGATCGCGTCGACGTACTCGCGCCAGCCCTCCTTCGTCCCGATCTCCATCAGTTCTCCAATCGCCACCGGATCTCGTCCATCGGTTCTTGAATCAGCTCGAACCCGCCCCGGTGCGGCCACGACTCTTCCGCCGCCTCCGGGGCCGTTTCCTCGGCGAGCGCGACGTCGTCGGTCACGGAGTTGCGCACGCTCGTGTGGTTCATGGGGTCTGCGGCGACGGCCTTAGCACGCGCTCGCTGCTTGGCTGCCCGACGTTCGGGCTTCGCGGCGTTTCCCTGCTTGGCGAAAGTCTTCATCGCGTCAACCAGCTCGCGTCTGTCAGCCTCGTCCTGGGTATCGTCTTTGGCGCGGTACTCGTCCCGCGCGTGCCGCCACACATCGCCGAGCATCGGCATCGCGTGCACGTCGTTGGCCCACCGGAGCGGTATGAATTCTCCATCGGCTTCGAGCCAGACGACATGGAGGTTGTATGGGTCGACGCGGACCGGCCATCGTCCCTTCTTCGAAGGCAACGGTGACTCGCGGCGGCGGATGTGAGCCAGTCGGGCCGAGTCGTAGACGCGATGATCGATCGTCACGCCGTATCGGTTCACTCGTCGATAGGTGACCGGCAACATCGCGATGTAGTCGTCATTCGTCAGCGGCACGTGCAACTCGGGCGCCACGTGGCGGAACGCGCGACACATCTCATTCGGCGACAGCGAGATCGTCGGGTGGAGTGGATCGCGCAAACTGTCGTGGCTGCGGTTCTGCCATTCGACAGCGATCCAGTCCTCGAGTAGCTCCTGCATCTGTGCGATCGACAGCAGCTCCTCGGACTGGGCCCCAACGTCACGCCCAAGATGTTCGGCACTGCGCCCGACGTACCCCTTGACGTACTGCTGGAACAGGGTCGTGATCGACTCGAACGTGCGCTCGACATGCGGCTTGTCCGTGGGAGTGTGCGGCGAAGCGGTGATCATCGAAATGCCGAGACGCTCGCAGACGGCCCGGAAGTGCTTCGACAGGTAGTTCTTGCCCCGGTCGGTCGTGATCGTCTCCGGAAAAACGAACGGCTGTGCGTCCCGGAGGCGCTCGAGGCGTTCCTGATCGATCAACGCTTCATCTGCCCACGCAGTCGAGATCAGGCGCCGCGTCTCCCGAACACCCTCTGGACGGTGTGAGTATGGGACGAGCGCCCTGGCAAGCACCACAACGAGGTCCATGCTTTTCGTGCCACCAGGACGAAGGACCGCAGCCAGAATGGACCGCGTCGCGACGTCAAGAAGGATCGTCAATTCCGGCCGCCCAATCGTCGACTCGTCGATGCGCACCATCACGTCCAGCGGCGACGTATCGATCTGCACCTGCTCACCCGGCCGCAACGCGGAACGAAAACCGAACGCCCTGTCAGGCTGCAGCGACAACGACTCTCGCGTCTTCGCCGACCCAAACGAGTGTCGCCCAACTTCCTCGGCCTCAAGGATGCGGTAGAACGTCGCACGGCTCGGGATCTCTACGTCCTCGCCGAACTCCTTCTCGACATAGCGCACGATCTCGTCGACTGCGGCAGATTTGCTCTTCGTCGATGCTCGGGATTGACGCGCCAGCACCACATTGATCGCCTCGATTAGGCGCGCATCCACGGAGCGCTCCCTTGCGGCACGGAGCTCCGCGGCACGACGGTCTCCCAGAGCGAGAGCACCATCGCGCCGGTAATCAGCTTTCTTCCGCTCGAGCGTGCGTACCGAGATGCTCCGGCCGAGCACACGCGTAAGCCGCGCAGCTTCGCGCTCGATCACCCGCGCGCGCTGCCCGCGTGGTGCTTCATCAATCTTCGCGAACGACTCGCGCCACTCAGTCACAACCTCGGAGTCGATCTCGTCAAGAGCTTCGAGTTGCGCGGCCGACACACGAGGCCCCGCGGCATGTTCCGCGTACCTCTGAAACTCGTCGATCTCAACCTCGACGACGACATCGTCTCGCCCACGTAGGGCGACCGCGAGCGGCCGAACAACGACCACCTGAAAGCTCTCGTCTTTCCAAACCACGTGGTCTCCGGCCGCGGGCTTCATCAGCTCTCCTTGAACTTCACCGGCGTCGTCATAGTGATGGGAAGCTCAAGGTCCGCCACGAGGACCCCTCGCCAGAGCAGCTGATAGCACCTAGCGAGGCCAGCTACGTCCCTGCCCAGATATTGAGAGACGGACGCGACGGTGCGGGGCTGATGTACCGGCACCCGCGCGTCGGTTGAGTCCCAACGCTCGTCGCGATACCTCATCAGGAACCGCAGGTTCGCCTCGCGAGTTGACGAGATCCCGTCAAAGACCACGAAGCTCCAACCAAGAGCTGCACAGAACCTAGCCGTGCGGTCGAATCGGGTACGTGCCCCCTCATCGATCCGTCTCGCTGGACGCACATCCACGACTACCGCGCTGCCGTCCGCCAACCGCACGAAATAGTCGGGGGCATGGCGCATCGACGAGGCTCCACCCCAGCGGATCCACATGGGTTGGCTCACCACCTCGACCACATCCGCCATGCGGTCGAGTTCGATCAAACAGCACCGCTCTACCAAGGACTCGAACGGCACCGACCGTCCCGACCGCGACATCCAGAAGTGGCCGTCGTAGTTGCGCTTCCCTGGCCACCCCGGAAACTCGCGGACCGGGTCGCACCATTCGAACGCGATGTCACGGACGTCGCATGCATCGAGCTCGTGTCGCAGCCCTTCGGCCCGGAATTCAACGCGCACGGGCTCCTCGTCGACCTCCGTAGTCGTCGGGGTCCACCCCTGAGCGAGATCCATGGCACCCCTCCAAGCGGGCCTGAACTTGACGGCGACGGTAGTCCTGCTCCGCCACCCCAGGGGACGGCACGCCGCAACTCGCCAACTTTCGTGAGGGCTCGCCAGGTTTCGTGAGACTCTCGCCAACTTTCGTGAGACCTCGCCAGGTTTCGTGAGACGGGACAACAGGTTTCGTGAGAACAGACAATCAATGAATAACAGAAACATAACGGAAACCCCTTGCCCTCTGTTACCTCG
>JBQDJW010000181.1:0-5856 GCA_052086425.1 Pseudoclavibacter sp.
GCGCAGGAGGTTCGCGAGTACCTGGCGCACCTCGGTGCTCGCTCGCTCGACGAGATCATCGGCCGCGCCGACCTGCTCGCCGTCGATCAGGCGGTGCGCACGTGGAAGACCGAGGGGCTCGACCTCGCGCCGATCCTCGGCGCGCGCGAGTTCCCCGCAGACGCCCCGAAGCGGAACCTGCGACCGCAGGATCACGAGCTCGACGAGCACTTCGACCAGCAGTTGCTCGCCGCCGTGGCGACTGCCGCGGCCGGCGAGACGGTCGAATTCGACCTGGCGGTGCACAACACCGACCGGGCCGTCGGCACGTTGCTCGGCAACGCCGTCACGCGCGAGATGGGCGAGCATGGACTCCCCGCGCGCTCGATCGACATCACGCTCCGGGGAACCGCTGGGCAGTCGCTCGGCGCATTCTTGCCCGCCGGTATTCGAATCAGTCTCTTCGGCGACGCGAACGACTACGTTGGCAAGGGCCTCTCCGGCGGAGAAATCGTTGTGCGGCCGGATGCCCGCGCCGGGTTTCCGGCACGCGAGAACGTCATCGCGGGGAACGTGATCGGGTACGGCGCGACGAGCGGCACGATGCACCTCTGCGGTGTCGTCGGCGAGCGGTTCCTCGTGCGCAACTCCGGCGCGACCGCCGTCGTCGAGGGCGTCGGCGACCACGCCCTCGAGTACATGACGGGTGGCCAGGCCATCATCCTCGGCCCGACGGGCAAGAACTTCGGTGCCGGCATGTCCGGCGGTGTCGCGTTCGTCCGATCGCTCGAGCCCCGCCTCGTCAACCCGGACTCGCTTGCATCCGGTGAACTGCAGTTGCACCCGCTCACCGAAGCGGATGCTGTAATCCTGCGCGACCTCATCGAACAGCACGTTGCGGCGACCGACTCGGTGCTCGCGACCGAGCTGCTCGCCCGCTTCGACGAGACGGTCCTGGAATTCACGAAGGTACTGCCGCGCGACTACGCGACGGTCACCGATATCCGGCGCGAGGCCATCGACAACGGCCTCGACCCCGACGACCACAACACATGGCAGAAGATTCTGGAGGCGACTCGTGGCTGATCCGCGCGGATTTCTCTCACACCGCGAGCGGGAGCTCCCCGCCCGCCGACCCGTGCCGGTCCGCATCATGGACTATCGCGAGGTCTACGAGCAGCAGGACCCGGCCCAGCTGCGCCGGCAAGCCGGCCGCTGCATGGACTGCGGCATCGCGTTCTGCCACCAGGGATGCCCGCTCGGCAACCTGATCCCGGAGTGGAACGACCTGACGTACCGGGGCGACATGCGCGCCGCGTCGGAGCGCCTGCACGCGACCAATAACTTCCCGGAGTTCACGGGTCGACTGTGCCCGGCGCCGTGCGAGACGTCGTGCGTGCTCGGTATCAATCAACCCGCCGTGACCATCAAGCGGGTCGAGCAGGAGATCGCCGACCAGGCGTTCTCACACGGCTGGGTCGAGCCGCACGCGCCCGAACGCCTCACGGGCAAGACGGTCGCCGTCGTCGGATCCGGCCCTGCCGGCCTCGCCGCCGCCCAGCAGCTCACGCGCGCCGGCCACACCGTCGCCGTGTTCGAACGCGACAACCGCGTCGGGGGCTTGCTCCGGTACGGCATTCCCGACTTCAAGATGGAGAAGCAGGTTCTCGACACGCGACTCGCGCAGATGCGCGCAGAGGGCACGCGATTCCGCCCAGGCGTCGAGATCGGCACCGACATCTCGTGGAGCGAGCTGCGCACGCGCTACGACGCGATCGTGATCGCGACGGGTGCGACGGTGCCGCGCGAGCTCAAGGTCCCCGGTCGCGAACTGCGCGGCGTTCACGTCGCGATGGACTACCTCGTCCAGTCGAACCACGCGGTCGCCGGCGACGACGTCGCGACGCAGATCACGGCGGAGGACAAGCACGTCGTCGTCATCGGCGGCGGCGACACGGGAGCCGACTGCATCGGCACCGCGCACCGCCAGGGCGCGAAGTCGGTCACCAACCTTGCGATCGGCAAGATGCCGCCCCTCGAGCGGCCGGCGCACCAGCCGTGGCCGATGCAACCGACCGTGTTCGAGGTTTCGACCGCGCACGAAGAGGGCGGCGAGCGGACATTCGAGGCGTCGACCGTCGAGTTCCTGACGAACGACGCCGGCGCCGTTCGCGCCGTGCAGGTCGCCGAGACCGAGTTCCTCGACGACGGCCGTCGCGCGCCGAAGGCCGGCACGGAGCGCGAGCTCCCCGCCGACCTCGTGCTTGTCGCGATGGGCTTCACAGGGCCGGAGCAGCAGGCGCTCTCGTCGCAGCTCGAGATCGAGTTCACCGACCGCGGCAACGTGGGCAGGGACGACGACTACGCCACGAACGTGCCTGGCGTGTTCGTCGCGGGCGACGCGGGCCGCGGCCAGTCGCTCATCGTGTGGGCGATCGCCGAGGGCCGCGCGGCCGCTGCGGCGGTCGACACGTACCTCGAGGGCGCCACGACGCTTCCGGAGCCCATCCCCGCGCACGCGCGCGCCATGGCCGTGTAGAAGCGCTTCAGGGCACGCCAACACCATCTGCGCGAAACGCGCCTGCCGTACAGTGTCGGCGAGGCCCGCGCGGAGCGCCGCGACCACGTCGCGGCGTTCCCGCGGGCGCCGTGCCGACACCCGCAACCACCCCAGAGACCCGCACCTCCACGAGACTCGACACCGTCGCGCGCGAAACCGCCCAACACCAGGAGAACGTCATGAGCCGCAGAGCAAAGATCGTCGCGACCCTTGGCCCAGCCGTGAGTTCACCCGAGGGCATTCGCGCGCTCATCGATGCAGGGGTGAACGT
This sequence comes from Pseudoclavibacter sp., assembly GCA_052086425.1. Lineage (GTDB taxonomy): Bacteria > Actinomycetota > Actinomycetes > Actinomycetales > Microbacteriaceae > Pseudoclavibacter. The sequence goes on from JBQDJW010000181.1 coordinate 2,811, forward strand.
CACGCGATTCAATCTGAGCCACGGCGACCACGGCGTGCACGAGGGGAACTACCGCCTCGTCCGCGAAGCCGCTGAGGCGGCCGACGAGGCGATCGCCATCCTCGTCGATCTGCAGGGACCGAAGATCCGGCTCGGCACCTTCGCCGAGGGGCCGCACGACCTCGCGGCCGGCGACACCTTCAAGATCACCGTCGACGATGTCGAGGGGACGAAGGACATGGTCGGGACCACGTACAAGGGCCTCACGGGCGACGTGCACCCGGGTGACGACCTGCTCATCGACGACGGCAAGGTTCGCGTTCGCGCGACCGAGGTCGACGAGCACACCGTCACGACCCAGGTGATCGTTCCCGGTCGGGTCTCGAACAACAAGGGCATCAACCTGCCGGGCGTCGCCGTCAACGTTCCCGCCCTCAGCCAGAAGGATGAGGACGACCTCCGCTGGGCCCTGCGCATCGGCGCCGATATGATCGCGCTGTCGTTCGTGCGCGGCCCAGACGACATCGCGCGAGTGCACGAGATCATGGATGAAGAGGGCATCACCCTGCCCGTCATCGCGAAGATCGAGAAGCCCCAGGCCGTCGACAACCTGCGCGAGATCGTCGACGCGTTCGACGGCATCATGGTGGCGCGCGGAGACCTCGGCGTCGAGCTGCCCCTCGAGCAGGTGCCGATCGTGCAGAAGCGCGCGATCGAGCTCGCCCGGCGCCGCGCGAAGCCGGCGATCGTCGCGACGCAGATGCTCGAGTCGATGATCAACGACCCGCGGCCGACGCGCGCCGAGGCGAGCGACTGCGCGAACGCCGTGCTCGACGGCGCCGACGCCCTCATGCTTTCGGGGGAGACCTCGGTCGGGGCGCATCCGATCACCGCCGTCGAGACCATGGCGCGCATCATCGAGTCGACCGAGGCGCACGGACTCGACCGCATCCCCCCGCTCGGCACCAAGCCGTTCACGCAGGGAGGCGCCGTGACGCTCGCCGCCTCTGAAGTCGGCGAGTTCCTCGGCGCCAGGTACTACTGCGTGTTCACCGAGTCGGGCGACTCGGTCCGACGCATGTCGCGACTCCGCGCGCCCATCCCGATCCTCGGCTTCACGCCGCGCGAGTCGATCCGCCGCCGAATGAACCTCTACTGGGGCGTCTCGGCGTTCCTCGTCGATCGCGTCATGCACACCGACGAGATGTTCATGCAGGTCGACGAGATCCTCCTCGACCTCGGCATCGCGAAGCGCGGCGAAAAAGTCGTCATCGTGGCCGGCATGCCGCCGGGGATCGCGGGATCGACCAACGACATGCGCGTGCACACGATCGGCGACGCCGTCGACGCCGCCGCGCCCGCCTATGAGGGCCGGCACTCGAGGTAACCGCACGCGAGACGACCACGCGCGGAGCGCGGTGCCGGCCAAGAGGGGGGCCCCGCGCGCCCCGCGTTTCTAGAGGCGACCCCGCTTGAGGATCACGGCGAGGAACGTGAGCCCGCCGACGAGCTCGATGATGATGCCGACGACGCCCTGCGCGTAGAACACGTGCTGCATGATGAAGTAGGCGCCCGTCAGCACGACGAACCCCGTGAGCACGGCCATCGGGAACACGTAGCGGTGGTCGTAGGTCGGCGCGAGCTGATACGCGAGCGTCGCGACGAGGAACCCGAGGAACGTGAGGGGACCGACGAGCGAGGTCGAGACCGCCATGAGCGCCGAGATCAGCGTGAGGTTGATGATGAGTTCGCGGCGGTGGCTGATGCCGAGGTTCATGGCGATGTCGCGGCCAAGAGCGATCGCGTTGAGCCGCCGCGAGCGCAGCACGAGCAGCGTTCCGGCGACGACCACGATCGGGATCGCGACCGGGAACGTCGCGGGATCGGCGTTGTTCACCGAACCGAACATGCGGGCGGTGAGCAAGTCGAAGTCGCTCGGGGTGAGCAGTCGCTGCATGAAGCTCGAGATCGAGCCGAGTCCGCCGCCGATGATGATGCCGACGAGCAGCATGATCTGTAGGTTCGCGAATCTGCCGCTCAGCAGCCACGTGTAGAGCAGCAGCGCCAGGGCCAACATGACCGCCACCTGCATCGAGAACTGCCACAGTCCGCGGAACTCGACGAGCGCCGTCGCGCCGAAGAAGAACAGCGTTCCCGTCTGGATGACCATGTACAGCGACTCGAACCCCATGATCGACGGGGTCAGGATGCGGTTGTTGGTGACGGTCTGGAATGCGACGGTCGCGAGGCCCTGACAGATCGCGACGACGAGCATCACGAAGATGCCCAGCCCCCGGCGCTGCGCGATCAGCCAGAACGCCGGGTCGGACGGAGGCATAGGGTTGCCGTACCAGAGGAGTGCGCCCGCGAAGAACAGCGCTGCGAGCGCGAGCGCGCCGAAGGTGAGCCAGAACCGCCGGCGGTGCTTCCGCGTCGGGAACGGGGTGCTGTCTCGCGCTGCGCGCGACGCGACGCGCGGGCCGGATCCCGCCTGGTTCGCGACTGATTCGCCTGCTGCGGGAGTGGTCTCAGCCATATCGGCGCTTTCGCAGGAGGAGGATGATGAAGACCGCGGCGCCGAGGACCCCGAGGATCAGCGAGACCGGCACCTCGAACGGCATGATGATGACGCGGCCGATGAGGTCGCAGACCGTCACGGTCGCGATGCCGAGCAGGCACACCCACGGCAGATTGCTGCGCAGGTTGTCGCCTCGGAACATCGAGACGACGTTCGGGACGATGAGCCCGAGGAACGGCAGGTTGCCGACCACGACGGTCACAACGCCCGTCGCGATCGCAACGAGGCCGGTGCCGATCAGCATGATGCGGCGGTAGTTGAGCCCGACGTTCGTCGCGATGTCCTCGCCGAGGCCGGCGACCGTGAGTCGGTCCGCGAGCAGGAACACGGCGACGGCGACGATCGCGACGATCCACAGCACCTCGTACTGCCCCTGGATCACCGACGTGAAGCTGCCGGCGAACCAGACGCCGAGGTTCTGGAGCATGTCGGTCTGCAGGGCGAAGAAGGTCGAGATCGAGCTGACAACGGCGCCGAGCATGATGCCGA
>JBQDJW010000182.1:0-5828 GCA_052086425.1 Pseudoclavibacter sp.
CTCCGGCTCCGGCAGCGGCAGCGGCACGGGGGAGCCTCAAGCGGGCAAGCGACTCACCTACGTGATCACTGACGCGGCCCCGGCCGACCGGGCGGCCTTCGAGTCGCTCGGTACGCCAGGGCGCCACGTCGCGCACCTCGTCGTGATCGGCCGCGGCTCGGCCTGGCGCCTGCAGCGCGGCCCGGATGCGCCCACAACGCTCCTCGATCTCGAACGCTACGGGGCGGCACCCACCGAGCCCGGAGCATCCGACCCCCTCGCGGCCCAATTGCCTGCCCTGCGGCCCCTTGTCGCGGACCTGCTGCACGGGAGGCCAGAATGACAGCGGCACCGACCGCAGCGTCCGTCGCGACCGCGGCCCAGAAGCCCCCACACGTCGAGAGGAGCGCACGCCAGTGAGCAAGTGTCCCAACTGCTTCCAGGAGCTGCCGCCAACGCAGTTCGCGTGGGTGTGCGAGAACCCGCGCTGCACGAAGTACCCAGACCAGGCCGCGAGCCGCTACTCGCCGACACCGGTGAAGCGCGGCAAGGTGCTCGTCGCGTCGGCGCCCCCCGGCGACCCGCACTGGCGGCCGCCGGTCGCGGGCGACTGTCCCTCGTGCTCCGAGCCGCTGAGCGAGGCGTGCCCGCACTGCCACTGGGGGCTCATCGAGGGGTGGCGCAACGGGCACACCGTGTGCGTTGCCATGAACGGCGCGCGCGCGACAGGAAAGAGCGTGTTCATCGCGGTGCTGGTGAAGCAGCTGCAGCGCCTCGCGCATCAGTGGCACACGGTCATGAACTTCGCCGACTCGCGCACCCGCGACACCTATGAGCGCGTCTACGAAGAGCCGCTCTTCGTCGAGCGGGGCCTCATGGGGCCGACGCCGACCGCCATCACCAACGACGCCTACCAGGGCGCCCCACTCGTGTTCGACCTCGGCATGATCGCCGGCCAGCGGCGCTTCCTCGTGATCCGCGATATCGCGGGCGAGGACATGGAGCGGCCGCCAGAGCAGACGGGGCACCTGCAATTCCTCGCGCACGCGAATGCGATCTTCTTCATGTTCGATCCACTCGCCGTCGCGAATATCCGCGAGAAGCTCGTCGACCTGATCCCGGCGCAGCTGCTCGTCGGCGGCGACCCCCTCACGGTGCTCGGCAATCTGCAGCGCCTCGTCGGCCGCCGCTCGCCACAGGTCGCCGTCGTGCTCTCGAAATTCGACGCGCTGCACGCGCTCCAGAAGGTCGACGACGTGCACTGGTCTGGGATCATGTCGAACTCGGGGGCCGCGTTCCTGCGCGACCCGAGCGAGGACACGGGCGGCTACGCCGCGAAGGACGGCCTGTTGCTGCACGAGGAGGTCAAGAGCCTGCTCTACCGTCTCGGCGGCGGGGGCGTCGTGCTCGCGATGGAGAACCCGCAGACCGGCGTGCCGATCCATCACCAGTTCTTCGCGGTCTCGGCGCTCGGCGAGTCGCCAGACGGGCGGCGGCTCAACGCGCACGGGATCGCGCCGTTCCGAGTGCTCGACCCCGTCAAGTGGGTGCTGCAGACGAACGGAGTGATCCCGGCGACGTAGCGCATCGCGCGATCAGCGCAGCGGATCGATGGTCACGACGACCTTGCCGGTGACCCTGCCCGTCTCGACGCGCTCCTGCGCGTCGGCGAGTTCGTCGAGCCCGAACTCCGAGTCGAGGTGCACGGTGACCTTGCCGGCGTCGGCGAGCGCGGCGATCTTCGCGAGTTGCTCGCCGTTCGCGGCGACAAGGATTCGCTGCACGGGATCGGCACCCCAGCCCGCGAGCACGTCCGCGGTCTCCTCGGTGAGCCCGGTGATGGTGATCACCGAAGTGCCCGTTCCCACCGTCGCGCGCGGCGGAAGCGTGTCGTCGACCGTGACGATCACCGCATCCACCCGGGTGAGTGCGGCGAGGCCGGCTTCGTCCCGATAGTCCACGACCTGGTCGGCGCCGAGGCTCTGGACGAGGTCGTGCTTGGCGGGGCTCGCCGTCGCGACCACGTCGGCGCCGCGCGCAGCGGCGAGTTGGACCGCAAAGTGGCCGACACCGCCTGCGCCGCCAAGGACGAGCACCCGGTGACCGTCCTCGACGCCCGCCGCGTTGAGCGCCTGCCACGCGGTGAGCGCCGCGAGCGGCGCGGCCCCGGCCTGCGCGGTGCTCCACGCTTCCGGAGCGTATGCCAGGTCTGCGGCCGCGACCACGGCGTACTCCGCCAGGGTGCGTGCCGGGTCGGGGAACGCGGCAAGCGCGAACACTCGGTCGCCCGGCCTCCAGTCTCCGGCGTCTGGACCGACCTCCGCGACGACGCCTGCCACGTCCCATCCCGGACGCTCGCTGTACGTGATCGGACCGAAGTCGAACCCCGCCGCGCGAATCTTGACGTCGACGGGATTGAGGCCGACCGCGCCGACCTTCACGAGCACGTCGCCGCTGCTCGGCGTTGGCACGTCGGCGTCGGTGATGGTGATGACATCGGAGGCCGATCCTGGACCGGTGTAGTTGGCTGAACGCACGGGCTTCCCTTCTGTCGCGCGGCCGCTCCGACCGCTGATCCCAGCCTGGTCGGCGCACTGCAGGCGAACCAGTGACCAAAAGGACAACATGTGTCACGATATGGCCATGCATCGAGTCGTCGTCGTCGCGCTCCCAGGCGTCTTCCCCTACGAGCTGGGTATTCCCGCCCGGTTCTTCGGCGCCGCGCATCGAGGCGGTGACCCGCTCTACTCGGTGAGGACCTGCACGCTCGACGGCCGGCCCGTGCGGACGAACGCCGATTTCTCGGTCGCACCGGAGTCCGACCGCAGTGTGCTCGAGACAGCCGACACGATCATCGTCCCACCGTGGAGCGGAGACGAGAGCTCAGGCGACCCCATCGGACTGGCGGCGTTCGCGGACCGGCGCGTCGTCAGCTTCTGCACGGGCGCGTTCACGATCGCGGCATCCGGCCTGCTCGACGGGAAGGACGCGACGACTCACTGGTGCGCCACCGGCGCATTCGTCCGGCGATTCCCGCGTGTGCGCCTCAGGCCGGACGAGCTGTTCGTCGACGCCGGCGGCGTGCTGACCGCAGCGGGGGCTTCCGCCGCGATCGACGCCACGATGCACCTCATCGCGACCGACCACGGTGCCGCGGTGGCGGCAACGGTCTCGAAGGCCACGCTCGCCGCGCCGCACCGCGGCGGCGGTCAGCGGCAGTTCGTCGCTCGTCCGGCCGTGCCCGTCCCGGTCAGCGGTTCCGCCGGCGACATCCAGGCCTTGCTCATGTCGCGCATCGACGAGCCCCTGTCGCTGAACGAGGTCGCGGTTCGGTTCGGCGTGAGCGTGCGCACCCTGACCAGGAGATTTCGTGCCGAAACCGGGCGCACGGTCGGAGACTGGTTCGCCGACGCACGGGTCGACTGCGCTCGGGAGCTGCTCGAGACCACCGACCTCCCCGTCGAGGTCGTGGCCGCGCGCGCCGGATTCGCGACCGCCGCGTCGCTGCGGAAACACTTCCGCGACCGGATCGGACTGTCGCCGCAGCAGTACCGGTCGCGCTTCGCGCAGGCGGCCTGACGGGCGTACGGCGCGAGGGCGCACGGTGGAGCGCCTCCGGTCTCCTGCGTGCCGGCGTGTGGCCGAGACACAGCGCCTCGGGCTGTCGCCTCGCCGCGATGCGGCCGCGCTTACTCGCCGAGGGGGGACAACTCGGCCGCGGCGAGCGACTCGCGGATCGCGCGGAGGGCGCTCCGCCCGACGCCGTGCAGCCGCATGAGGTCGGTCGTGGCGACCCCGGCGAGCGCGTCGAGCGACTCGTATCCGGCCTCGTCCAAGGCGCGGGCGGCCGGCGCGGCGAGCCGGGGCAGCGGATGCTCTGGTGCGGTTCGCGCGGAGCTCCCGGTGGCGTCCGCCCGGCCGGCCGCCCCCGGCTCCGCACCGCGCGCGTGGCCGGCGTCGACTTGGCGGACGCTTGCGAGCATCCGGCCGTCGGGGTCGAGTCGCTCGAGCATGGCGCCGAGCGCTGAGCCGAGGTCGGCGAGCTGCGCCGGGGTGAGCGGGTCGATGACGAGGCGCCGCACGGCCGCAACATGCCCCGGGGCCGCCGCGACGAGCTTGTCGAAGCCCGCGTCGGTCAGGGTCGCGTTGATCGCGCGCCTGTCTTGCTCGCACGGGGTGCGCACGACGTATCCGGCCTGTTCGAGGCCGGCGACGACGCGCGAGAGGCGGGGGAGGGTCGCCGTCGTTCGCGCGGCGAGCGAGCTCATGCGGAGCCGCCGCTCGTCGGCCTCGGAGAGCATCGCGAGCACCATGTACTCGAACTGCGTGAGATCCGCGTCGCCGTGCAACTGCGCGTCGAGGGCGGCGGGCAGCAGCTCGAGCACCGCGGTGAGGCGAAGCCACGTCTCGCGCTCGTCCGAGGTCAGCCAGCGAGGTGCGTCCATCCCACCATCATGGCAAGAGAAACTTGTGGCTACAAGTGAATGTTGTCGGAGGTTGGTGTCGCAGCCGCCGATCCTTGAGCCTCTCGACTGGCCGAGCCGACCGCGTGCGGTGCCGCTTCCTGAGCTTGTCGATGGGTCAAGCTGTCCGCTTGCGGTGCCGGTCCCATAGCCTGCCGAAGGGTCGGCTTCGCGAGTTTCGGCCTCGCGATGACGACGAGCACGAACCACACCCACACGGTCGACGCGACGATGAGCGCCGCGACGATCGACCAGAAGGTGACGGGGTCGCCCACTGCCAGGCGAGGGATGTCGCGAGTCGGTCCGAATGCGGCGAAGCTGCCCGCGACGAGCGCGCCGAGCCAGCCACCCACCATGTTGCCGATGTGGGCTCGCCTCTTGCCGCGGCGAATGTTGATGACGCCGAGCGTCGTCGTGATGAACGTGAAGATCGCGAGCGCGTGGAAGAACGTGAATCCTCCCGTCATCGAGTAGATGAACATGCCGCTCACGCACGTGACGTACATCGCGATCACCCAGGAGCGGCCGATGACGCGGTGGGCGCGGTCGCGGCGGCGCCGCAGCAGGTTCACTGGGGCGAGCAGGATCACGAGGGATGCTGCGATCGCGTGGGCGGGAACGATCAACGCCGAGGGGTCCATGCGTCTAGGATAGGGAGACTATCCAAGCGTGGCATCGTAGATAGCGCGGATGCGAGGCGCTATCCGATGGCGCAGAGTCATGCCGGTACCGGTACCCGTACCGGTGCCGATGCCGATGCCGAGGCTGTGTCGGCGGCGCTGTCGGTGTCGATGCTGACGAACCATGGAGGCGCGATGAAGCTTGCTCACCTGTCGGAGCGCAGCGGCGCGTCCACGGCGACCATCAAGTACTGGATCCGCGAGGGCATGCTCGCGCCCGGCCGCCTGCGGAATCAGACGACTGCCGTCTACGACGCCTCCCATCTCGAACGCATCGAGCTGATCCGCACCCTGCGGGAGCGCTTCGACCTGCCGATCGCCGAGGTGCGCCGCGTGACCTCGCTCATCGACGATCCGAGCGTCTCACTGCTCGATGTCATGGAGGCGTGCCAACTCATCGCCACGGGTCTGCGCCATCCGGAGCGCGCGGCGCCTGGGACGCACGCCGACGCCGTCGACGAGATGGTTCGCCGCGCCGGCTGGCCGGACGTGCCGACCGTCGCACGCGACGCCATGGCGGAGGCGATCCGCGAGGCCGCCGACGCCGGGTTCGCCGTGTCGAGTGAGCGACTGGCCTCATATGCGACGGGGCTCTTCGAGATCGCCGCGCACGACGTCGGCTACGTCAGGCGGGGCTTCGTAGGGGATGCGTCGTTTGCGGGTGGAGATGATGGCGCGGCGCCCGTGGACGACGCCGAAGCGCCCA
>JBQDJW010000183.1:0-5826 GCA_052086425.1 Pseudoclavibacter sp.
CGTGAGTATGCCCAAGCTGCGCTCTCCGGCACCTTCAAGGGCTGCACCACATTCCGCGATGCCCATCAGCTTCTGGAAGCGAAGAAGCACGAGACGTTCATGGGGCTCGTTGAGTACTTGGGAGTCGCCTAATGTATCTCGTCGACGCCAGCGTGCTGATCGAGGCGCAAAATCGGTACTACGCCTTCGACATCACGCCGGGCTTCTGGAACTGACTGGACTGGGGCGTGCAATTGTTCGGGGCGGGACGCCTGGGCTTTGCGCGACTCAGGCCACCAGTCGCCGCAGGATTTCGCGGTAGCGCGCGCCGATGGCTTCCTTGCTGTAGCGTTCCCGCGCGATTCGGGCGGCCTCCTCGCCGAGCTCGTGGCGAAGGGATGCGTCGTTGGCGAGTCGGCGAATCGCCTGTGACAGCGATGCTGGATTGCGAGGAGGCACGAGCAGTCCGTTGCGCTCATGACTGAGTGCCTCGGAAATGCCAGGGAGATTCGACGCCACGATGCCGCAGCCGGAGCCCATCGCCTCGAGCAGTGCCACGGGGAGCCCGTCCTGGTCGCCGTTGTCGGTCGGGACCGACGGGTACACCACGATGTCGGCGTTCGCGTAGGCCGCGCGGAGTTCCTCCCTGCCTTGCGATCCCATGAAGCGCACGCCGTCGGGGGCGTCGCGCTCGAGCTCCGCTCGCAGTGGCCCGTCACCGATCACGACGAGTCGCCAGTTCAGGTCTTCGAGGCTGCGCAGTGCGTCGAAGAGGACGCCGAGGCCCTTCTTCTCGACGAGGCGACCGACGAAGAGGAGCCGGAGTTCGTCGTCGCCTGGAATGTGCGGGCGGACGGTCGAGAGGTCGGCGCCCATCGGAACCACCTCGACTCGAGCTGGATCGGCACCGAGCTCAATCACGCGCTTTGCCATATCGCCGTTCATTACGGTGACGTATGAGGCTCGTCGAAGCACCCACCGTTTAAGTAGTCGTACCGGACGTGCATTGAGCGCATAGAGATCGCCACCGAGCGTCGTGATGAGCTTCGGCGTGCGGGGAGCGACGAGCGTTGCGATGATCCCCTGCGGCACGATCCAGTGGGCGTGGATGACATCCGGCCTACCGGCCGCGACCGCTCGAATCGCCGTGAGTGTCTCGGACCACATGAATGGAAGAACCTGAACCCAGCGGCTGCGACGATTCCTCAAATTCTCGATGATCGCGCCGTCGGCGAGATCTTCCCATTCCCGCAGGAAATACCGAAAGCGCTTTACTCGATATCCGCGGAGGTCTTCGCTGCCGAGAGATCCGGGAACCGCCGGAGTGACGACAAGTGTTGCAAATTCCTGTGCTTCTTGTTCTGCGAGATCAGCGACGAATTCCGGTGTTCCGTCGCCGAGGCTGGAAGGAAACGTCGAGGCGAGGACGAGAAGGCGATGTCGGCCCACGAAACCCTCCAGGTTAGACTTGCATGTCGTGCCTTCAGTATCTCATAGCTCTTCCGAGCCCGACCTCGCAATCATCGGTGCCGGTGGCTTCATCGGAGGGCGCGTCCGTCGACTCGCCGAGGCTCAGGGTCGCCGGGTCGTTGGGTTCACGCGGCGCGAGCCGGCCGTCGTGGACGGCCGACTCGTTTCGCGCTTCGAATCGCTACGAACCGTCGTGTGGGCGGCGTCGATGATCACTCCCGCGGTGGCCGAAACGTCGCCGGAACGCGTCAACGACGAGCGTGATGCCTTCCGTGAGGTGCTCGAGGCCCTGCCCGGGTCGACGCGCCTCATATTCCTGTCGTCGGGCGGCACCGTGTACAGCGGCCCGAATACCCCGTACTCGGAGTCGGCGCCCGCAATACCGACCAATCGGTACGGGGCGGCGAAGCTGGAGCTCGAGACTCTTGCGCGCTCAGCTCCAGGCGGGGCGGTCGTCCTGCGGATTTCGAATGCCTATGGCCCCGGCCAGCTCGCGAAGCGAGGTCAGGGCGTGCTCGGGCACTGGATGCAGGCGATGCTGGGCGGGCAGCCGATCACCATTTTCGGGGATGGCAGTTCGGCGCGAGACTATGTGTACGTCGACGATGTTGCGCGTGCGATCCTTGCGGCGGCGGATGGAACGTCTCCGCGCGTCGGGATTTTCAACATCGGCTCAGGCATGCCGACGACGCTCGACGACTTGGTCGTCGCGTTGGGGGCGGTTGCCGGTAGACCGGTCTCGGTCGAGTACCGGCCGGATCGCGGCTTCGACGTGTCGGCGACCTGGCTGGACGTGCGCGAAGCGCGTCGAACGCTCGACTGGTCGCCGAGTGTCGGACTCGAAGACGGACTCGGGCGGATGTGGAACTGGGTCCAAGCCCGGCATGCCGGTTGAGTGACGGCTGTCTCCGGAACGAGCCGAATCGTTGCGTCGAGCCGGCCGGGATCACGTCTCAGAGGACTCGGCCGGGGCCCTCTTGCGACTACCTGGGACGACGAACGCCAACCCCAGAACGATATCGACGACCGAGAGCAGTACTCGCGAGAGCAACACGATCGCAACGGTCGCGCCCAGAGTGACCAGACCTTCCATAGTGAGTGCGAGCACCGCCTCGCGCACACCGACGCCCGCCGGTGCGAAGACCGCGAGGAACCCGACTGTCCAGGCGAGAGCGTAGGCGCCCACAGACTGCGCCATCGCCGTGAGCGTCGGCGCCATGCCCAAGCCAACGCCGAGCATCCAGACCTGTGCGCCGGCCAACAGCCAACCGAGCAGCGACCATGCCGTGGCGCGCCCGATGCTGCGAGCGCCGAGCCGAACGTTGACCGCGCCTCGGTTCACCCGCCTGAGGAGGACAGCGATCAGCCAGTTGAGCGTCCTGGGTAGGAGAAGTGCGACGAATACCGGGAGAAGCAAGGCAACCCACCACAGCTGGTCGCGAAGCGCAGCCGGACCTACGAGGACCGTGATGACGCCGAGCCCGAGCGCGGTCGCCATGGAGATGAGGATACTCGCGGCCATGACAACGACCGAGCGGCTGCGCGGAATATCGTGATCTTTGCCGAGCTCCGACGCCGCGACAAAATTCCAAATGCCACCGGGGACGTACTTGCCGAGCTGGGCCGCGAAGAAGATGCGCGCCATCTGGAGGATCCCGACCCCCGGCGCACCCTCCGACATGAGCGCGCGCCAAGCCTCGAATGTCGAAACGACGAAGAGTGCCGAGAGCAGGAGCGCGATGGGAAGCGTCCATAGCTTTGCCGCACTGATCGCGTCGACGATCGCAGCCCACTGGGAGACGACGGCGAAGACACCAAACCCAAGGGCGATAAGGAGGAAGGCGATGCGGACGGGAGTAGACCTCAGGATGGTGAGAAGCCGCGTCATGAGTCTGTCCAATGGTGCACGTCCATCTTGATGTTCAGGGGCCGATCATGAGGAAGCGGTCAGCACCGCGCCCCAGAAGCAGGACGAATGCCCGAAACGGTGAATCCGGGTGGATCCAGTCCGCATCGATGGCGTTCAGATAGGTGATCGGACCGCCTCCCTGCGTCATCAGGAGGAGGGCGAAGCCGAGCACGCCAATCGCGACGACCTTGGGCGCGGCACTGATCTTCGGCAGCGTCAGGGCGAGCCCTGCAACGGCGAGGAAGAGGAGCCCCGGTAGGTAGGGGAAGAAGTACCGCGCCGAGTACGCGAAGAGCAGACCGAAGGCATACAGATTGCCGTAGTTCATGAGGAACAGCGCTGCGCTGTGAACGCCAAGCGCAATCCAGAAGGGCCAGCGAAGCGCGGCGGGAATCACCCTTCCGAGCAGCAGGGCGAGTGCGAAAACGACGATGGTCGTGATGTAGATCAGCGGACGCGTGACTTCGCCGCCGAATGAATCGAGGACCGCCCCCGAGTCGGTCCTGATACCGACCCAACTGAGCGTCGAGAGCATCGACGGAAGCCAGTCCGCGAAGAACACGCTGATGGCGCCTGTCGGTGACCCCTCGCCGGGGAGCGCATTCGCTTCGAACCGCTCATTGCGTTCGAAGACGCTGTGGGTCATGCAGTAGTCGCGTGAGGCGACCACGTCGCAGGCCGGCGTCGGCGAGCCGAAGGTGAACAAATTGAAGACGTAGCGGGAGAAGACGCCAGTCAAAGTGAGGGCGAAGGCGAGGCCCGGAAGTGCAATGTTTTTCCACTTCGAAATCGACCTGCCAGCGACGATTGATCTGATGAGCGGAGCTCCATAGCGAAGCAACAGGATGATCACGACGGCCACAAACACTGGTGCGAATGTGTATTTGGTGATCAGGCTCGTGAACCCGAGCGTGAGCATCCATACCCAGTCGAGCACTCGTTCGCCGTTCCCCTTGATGAGGCGGAGAACAAACAGGAACCAGGCCGCCGTCGTGAGGAACAGCAGATTGTCGTAGTTCACCGTCGCCGCGACGAAGCCGAACAGTGGCAAGCTCGCGAGCAGGCCTATGGTGACGTTGGCAATCACCTTCGATGCCAACACCTCGAGAAGGGCCACGCGCCAGATGTAGAGGCCGCCGATCACCATGACGATGCCGAGGAGGCGCATGGAGACGAGCGTGACGAAGCCGTCGCCTAAGACCACTTCGAAAAGGCGATACGGGAACGACATCAGCCAGTGAAACAGGAATGAGCCCGTGAACTCAACGTCACCGAGGCCCGTTGTATCGGTGGTGTTCTGGAGACGAGGACTGAGCTGACGCGCATATTCCTGGATGATCCCGAGGTGCCAGTGCTCGTCATAGATAGAAAGCGACATCGTCAGGGCGACAAGCGCGCTACACGCTCCGAAGAGGACGAGGATCGTGACGAACGCGAAACGCGATCCAAGGGCGCTGACGACGTGCTCAGCGGACGTCTCGAGGCGTGTTGCCGCGCGGGCGCGCGCGCGGAGGAACCAGTTGCTGGGCATGATCGACATCGTCGATGAGCCTCTGTCGAGCGGGCCGACTACTCTGCCCGCCGAGTCCAGTGCTGGTCGAATCTCTGCACCTCATCGACACCCACGGTGTCGGGCCCGAGGTCGACGACGGTGTGCAGCGTGCCGCCGATGTGGGGGCCAGCGAACTCGATACGCTTTACGCGCTCGAGCGTGTCCTCGAGCAGTACGCGGTTGGTGCGTTGCAGATCTGCGATGACGAGCAACACGAAGGACAAAAACGCTCCGAGCATGAACATGAGGCCGAACAGCAGCGACTGGATGTTGCCCTCGCCCGCGCCCATGAGCCAGAGGATGAACCAACGGATCATCGGCACGATACCGATGACCACCATAGCTGTGCCGATCACGCCGAGGATCACGTGCGGCTTGAACATCAGGAACGACCGGACGATGGCCGAACCCGACTTGAACATGTGCTGCCAGATGTTCTTGAAGAGTCGCGACTCACGGGTTTTCGCGTTCGTCTCGACCGGGACAGATTCGATGCGCAGCCGTTTATTCCCCGCCTGAATGATCGTCTCCATGCAGTAGCTGAACTGCGTGACGACGTTGAGGCGATAGAGCGCGTTGCGCGAGTACGCTCGGAATCCGGATGCGGCATCCGGCAGCCTGGTGCCGGCGGCGCGGTTGACGACGTTCGAGCCGACGCGCTGCATCGTCCGCTTGAAGGGCGAGAAGTGCTTGATCGTCGCGGTCTGTCGGTCGGCGATGACGATGTCGGCGTTGCCCTCGATGACCGGTGCGACGAGGTCTGGAATCCGGTCTTGCGGATACTGATTGTCGCCGTCGGTGTTGACGACGATGTCGGCGCCATGGGCGAGCGCGTAGTCGACGCCGTCGCGGAACGATCGTGCGAGCCCCATGTTCCTCGCGTGCACGACGAAATGCTCGACGCCGTGCTGCTTGG